>JAGVLI010000489.1 GCA_020054355.1 Planctomycetales bacterium
CAAGGGCAAGGGCGCGGTGAAGCCCGGCGCCAACGAACTGGCGGAGATGTGGCGCGCCGCCGCCAGCCTGGAGCGCCTCGCGCTGACGCACAAGGAAGCCCTCGCCCAGGTGCTGCTCAAGTCGGTGAAGAAGCCGCCGACGCCCACCTATGCCTTCTGGTCGCTGACTCGCCTGGGAGCGCGCACACTGCTTTACGGTCCGCTCAACGTCGTGGTACACCCGAAGATTGTCGAAGGCTGGCTCGACACGCTGTTGCCCTTCCAGCCCGGCCATTCCAGCGAACGTCTCGGCTGGGCCTTCTGCCTGGCCCAGCTGGCCCGCAAGACCGGCCAGCGCGCCCTCGACCTCGACGACGTCTACCGCGCCAAGGTGTTGGCCATGCTGAAAGCGCAGCAAGTGCCGGCCCACTGGGTGCAGATGGTGGAAGAGGTAGTCGAATCGGAGAGCGACGAGCAAAGCCAGATGTTCGGCGAATCGCTGCCCATCGGCCTCCGCCTGGTCCGCGGCGAGGAGTGAACCGGCCCGAAGTTTCATCGTTTCACGGACAGGGTCCTACCCCGGCCGTTCCGTGAAACGGATGCCTGAAGTTATTGTCTGCCTTGGGCTTGCGTCCTGGCGCGCCAATGAAATACCTCTTGCAGCCCTTACAGCGAAGTGGATGACCCCGGCCAGCTCGAGGTCATCGGGTGCCCATCCTCGCCGATGCTCTGGAAGATGTCGGCTGCACGAACGCGGAAATCCTGAATCATTGCCGCCAGCCCGGCGAGCAGGTACGGGGCTGCTGGCTGTTGGACCTCGTGCTGCCAAAAAAGCAGCTTGCCGCCGTTGCTGGATTGAGAAATCAGGGAAGAAGGCCGAAGCGACACCATAGGCTGCCATGATGCCATTCGTCCAGGTTTACGACTCCCGATCCGAGGACTATCGCCGGGCGTTCGCGGTCTTCCTCGCCCATACCGATGAGAAGCAGGTCATCCGTGCCTGGCTTGCGCAACTGATCGACACGCTGCCCGCCCGCGCGGTTTTCATCGACGCCGGGGCAGGCACCGGGCAGTTGACCGATCGCTTTCGGGATCGCTTCCAGCACACCATCGCCATCGAACCCAGCCCGTCCTTGCGGCCCGAGCTGGAACGCAGCTGCCCCGGGGCCGAGTTGCTCTTTCAGTCCATTCTCGCTGCCCGGCCGTCGGCGTCCGGCGATCTCGTCCTGTGCTCGCACGTCCTCTACTACATTCCCGCCGCCGACTGGTTACTGCACCTGGAACGACTGGCTTCCTGGTTGACGCCGACTGGTGTCCTGGCTGTCCTGCTGCAAAATGCCGACTGCGCTTGCACTCAATTGCTGGAGCACTTCAGCGGACATCGGCCCGACCTGTTGCCGCTTGCCGACCGCTTTCGCGCCGACCACGGCAGCCAGTTTCATGTGCAGGTCGAACGGCTGCCAGCAGCGGTGCGGACGCCCGACCTCGCCGCCGCCTACACGGTCGCGGAGTTCATGCTGAATCTTTTGCCCCAGCCACGGCCCATCCCACGAGCGGAAGTCGAGGCGTATCTGCATACGCACTGCGTTGTGCCCGACGGCGGCTTCCTGCTGAGCCTGGATCAGGATTTTTTGACGATTCGGCGGCAGGGATAGAGCGCGCTGGTTATCATCCACGGCGCAGAATGGTGAGGCGCCGCTGTACTGCGAAGCGGTTGTATCTCATGACCCAGGGCTGCCGGTACTCCGGCTACCCTGGGTGCGCATGGTCGATCTTTACGCCGAAGGCGTGACAATAACACAGCCCAGGGTTGCCGGTACTCCGGCTACCCTGGGTTCGGGAACCATGAGATTTCATCTACCCCGAAGGGGTTGCATAAACTGGTTATAATGTGTTTATGCAACCCCTTCGGGGTAGACCGCGATTTGTGTATCGCAGACCCAGGGTAGCCGGAGTACCGGCAACCCTGGGCTGTGTTATGCAACCGCTTCGCGGTACGCGCCGGTTCACTTCTTCACGGAAAACGTCCGTTCGACCTTGGTGATGCTGCCCTGCTTGTCCTTGATGGACACGGTTAGTTTTCCATGTGCTAAACCGACCAGCGGTTCCTGGAGCGGCAATTCCCAGACGCCGTTGCCCTTGGCCTGGAACTTCTTCGCCAGGTTCTCGCCGGCCGCCACGCCGTTGAGCGGGAAGTCGGCGGTCACGGTGAAGCTGTCCAGGTCCAGGCCGGTCGCGTAGTCGTGCATGCCGACGACCAGCTTGGTCAGCGGGGCATTCGCGCCCGGTTGCGGGTAGGGCAGCGCCAGCGTCGGCCGCTGGTCGTCCAGCATCCAGCCGTAGCCGCGCGCTTGCGGGTTCGCGGGATCGTAGTCGAGATCGATCGGGCAGCCCAGGTCGATCCAGCGGATGATGGTGCGCTTATCCTCGTCGGTCAGCGGCGCCACCTTGATCGGCTGGCCGTCCGGCCCCTTGAACGTGCCGGCGACTGCTTCCGGCGGTGGCATCGCGCTGCCGACGTAATCGAGGTCGGAGAGGCTTTCCTGGTTGCGGTCCTTCACCGGCTGGCCCTTGTGCTGCAAGGTCGTCGGATCGCCCGCCACCGCTTCCGAGGGGAAGTCGTCGTTGGTCCAGCCGTCGGTACGCCGGCCAAGAATCTTCCAGACGAGCAGGCTGCGCCGCGACTGGAACTCGCGGATGTAGCGCGAAGCGTTCTGCTGCCGCCAGGCGCCGATGATCGGCTTGTGGCCGAACTTGCCCTGGCGGTCGGCGGCCAAGCGGAAGTAGGTGCCGGCCACCTTGCCGACGTAGGAAATGTCCATCTTGGCGTCGTCGTCCAGCACCAGCTTGGCCGGCGGGTTTTCCACCTTCGAGGTATGGCACGCCGCGCAACTGCGTTCCAGGATCGGCTTGACGTCGCGGTAGTATTCCACGTTATGGACGCCCTCGACATAACGCAGGCCGGTCTCGTCCTTCGCATCCCACTGCTTGCCGGACTTGTCGTTGGCCTTCGACGTGACCAGCGAGGCTTTCTGGGTCAGGTCGAAGACCGGATAGTCCTTCTTGGCGGCGAGCGTCAGGTTGAAGTCCGTCGGCTTCTGGCTGTGGGCATGGCAGCCGCCGCAATCGTTGCGAATCTCGCCGGGCCGGCTCTGGTGCCAGGTCTGCGCCATGTTCAACACCATGCCGTCCTTGTCCAGCGTCTGGAAGGTGTAGGCCACGTCGGCCGGAATCTTGGCCAGGAAGCTGGTATCGGGGTTGCCGTCGGGATCGAGCGGTTGGCCTCCGGGTGCTAACGCACCCGGCTCGCTGGGGTTGCGGCTAAACTTGCGGAGGGGGATTTCACCGAGGACGCGCAGCCGTTCGTGGGCATGGCTGTGGAACCGCCGGCCGGAATTCGGGCCGCGATTGCGGTCGGTGGTCGGCTCCATCGCCAGGATGCGCACGGCGTGGATGTCGTCATTCGAGTAGAGGCCGGCGTCGCCGCCCTGGTTGACCCAGTTGAGCGAAGCGCCGTTCTCGCGGGTGTTGAACGGGTCGAGACCTTGATAGCCGCGCGAATCCCGGCCGCCCGCGAAGGTGGCTGTCACCTTGCCCGGCGGCACCACGCCGTTGGGATACGATTCCCGCTTGTAGAAGCTGGACGTGCCGACCAGGCCGAACGGCGTGCCTTCGGGCAAATGGGGGGACAGTTTGCCGTCGTTCTTCAAGGTCGGCAGCGTCTTGGGTTCGTCGATGCCATAGGTGCGCTTGTAGGACACCAGCGCCCTGGGCCATTGCTCGTTGAAGTCCGGATCGTTCTTGATGAGCAGCATCTGGCCGGGTTCGTCGATCGGCTTGCCCGACTTGATGAGGTACAGCCCGCCGTCGATCATCGGCAGGTGCGTGTACTGATGGTTGGCCGGGCCGGGCGAGTAGCAGGTCAGCAGGTGGTTATCGGGCGCTGCGGCCGGGTGCGTGAACTTGCCGACCTTGGGCGAGGTCTTGTCGCCGCGCACCGACGGCCCG
>JAGVLI010000119.1 GCA_020054355.1 Planctomycetales bacterium
CAGCAGCGCATCGCTGCCGGACGCGCAGCCGATGCCGTGCGCCGCCCCGCAATAGCGGGCGACTTCCTCCTCCAGGCCGGACACTTCCGGGCCGTTTATCACCTGGCACGACGCCAGGACGCGCTGGACCGCCTCTTCCAGCTGGGGACGCAGTTCCCGATACTGGGCCTGCAAATCGCAAAGCGGGACCCCGGTTCCGTGCGTGCCAGACATGCGCCGACTCCCTTCGGCTGGAGTATCCGTTCAATCTACACCGCCATCTGCGTGCTCCGGACGGGCGAGCAACATCCCTGCCGCCGGACCGTGCCGACCGGATGCAAGGGACCGATCTTTAGTCGAACGCGTAGAGATAGACTGCCGCTCCGGGCGCTGACCGGCCAGCCAGCTTGACGCCGGTGCGATCCATCTGCCCCAGAAAGGCGCGCTCGGCGTTCTGGTGGTGACTGAAGAGCAACCAGACCCGTCCCCGACGAGCAAGGCCGTCCACATCCTGGGCATAGGTGGCGCAAGTGCCGCCGATCGTGCCGCGCTGGACTCCGCCGGTCTTCGGCAACCCATACTGGTCGGCATAGAAGAGATAGGCTGGCCAGGAGGCGGCATAGACATAGATGAGTTCGCCTTCGCGATGCTGGTCTTTCAGGTATTGGAGCATCGGTTTGATCTGATCGTCGCGACCGGGATCGATGACTTTGCCGGCCGCGGCCAGCAACGGACAGAACAAGAGCAGGCCGACGATGGCCGCGCCGAGCTGCGGCCAGGTTGGAGCGAGTCGCTGCCAGATTTCCGCCGCCCCGGCGGCGATGACCAGCAGTAGGCCCGGCACGAGAAAAAGAACCAGGCGGTTGCCGAACGGGTACTTTTGCAGGCCCGAGGCGAGCAACGTAAAGCCCACGGGGCTCAGCAAGGCGGCGAGTGCCAGCGGCTTCTCACGCCACAGCACGACTCCGCCGATCAGCAATGCCAGGACGCCCAGGATGGCGCCGGAGGCCCCCTGCGCCACAAGTCCGCCGGGCATCTCCAAGACCGCGAAAAAGGTCTGTGGAAACCAATTCAGATCGGCAATCGACCTCGGCGGCAACGGCATGAAGCTGGGCTTCCAGAATTGCAGGAGGTAAGCGCTCTTGCCAAGCTCCTTCAAGAACAAAACGTAGCCGGTGCCGAAGCTGGCGAGCCACAGAGACAGAACGGCGCCGAACCAGGCCAGGCCGCGCCAGTGCCGCCCGCGCAGGCAGGACCATGCAAAACAACTTCCGGTGCCGGCCAGCACGAAGACGCTGGCATGGGAAAACCAGAGCGCCGCCGCTCCGGCCAACCCCCAGGCCAGCAGCCGGCCCGGTCGGCACGGTTGGGACGGCAGGCTGACCCGAGCGGCCAGCCACCAAAGGACCAAGGCGATCAGCACGTCGCTGGAATACTGCTTCAGCTCGCTCGAATAGAAGACCAGCCCGCGGCCGATGGCGAACAGGCCCAGCGCCAGCAGCGCCGCACGGCGTTCGACATAGAGTTGCGCCACTTGCCAAAAGACGTACAGGCTTGCCAGGGAGCAGAGCAAGGGTACCAGCCGCAAGCTCCAATCGGTGCCGCCCAGCAGCATGGCCACGCCTTTTTGCAGCATCAGGAAGCCGATGGGCGCGCCCTGCTCGAAGTCGAGCTGTTCCAGCAAGCCGGCAAAACTCCGCTGCAGGAGGTTGACGCCCAGCGCCGCCTCGTCGTGATGCAGAGAACGATCCGGCAGAAACTGGACGAAGCGCAGCACCGCTCCCAGCGCCAGCAGCAAGCCGGGCAGGACCCAGGGGCGAGCCAGGCAAGCCGCGCCCAATTCAGTCAATCGCTGGAGCAGGCTGTGGAACCGGCCGAGGGCCGTTGCCGCAGCCAGGGGCGACGCCAATTCCAGGGGCTTCGGAATCATCTGTACTCCCTTGGCTCATATCGGTCATTGGATTGGAGCTTCGGCTGCGAGACGTTGTCGCCAACCGAAGACAGGGGCCGCGGTTTGAACGGATGATCCGGGTGTGAGGGAGGGCGCGGCGCCCTTGCAGCTGAAAATCGGGGTGATCTTACGGCACTGACCCGAACACGAACAAGCTCACTTGGCCGAACCACACGGTAGTAGTCGCCACCGAGGGCAGGTTCAGGCCAGTCGGCCCGAAACTCGGCTTGACCGCATTGCCGCCGATTCCCGATAATCCCGTTCAACAGGACCACTGGTACTCAAAGACCTCGACCCACGGAAGGGCTTTCCATGAGTCAAACGACCATGCCCGATGTCCGCGACGAAGAATGGAACCACTTGGTCGAACGGGCGGCGAAATCACCCGAGGACCGTTGCGAAGTGCTGCGGCAGCTGCTGGGGGAGCCTGCCTGTCGTCAGCTGGCCATTTATCCTTTGCCCGCCGACTTCAAGCTGTCGGTCGTCATGCCCGTCTACAATGAATCCCGCTGGCTGCGCGAGATCCTGCGGCGCGTCCAAGAGGTGCCGATCGCCAAGGAAATCATCCTGGTCGACGATTGCAGCACCGACGGCACCCGCGACCTGCTGCGCGCGATGGAGGGCGCCGACGGACTGCGGATCTTCTACCAGCCAGTCAACCAGGGCAAAGGCGCTGCGCTGCGGGAAGGATTCAAGCATGCCACGGGCGACGCGATCATCGTCCAGGACGCCGACCTGGAATACGATCCCAGCGAATATCCTCGACTGCTCCAGCCGATCGTCGAGAACCGCGCCGACGTGGTTTTCGGCTCGCGCTTCATCGGCACCAGTCACCGCGTCCTCTACTACTGGCATTACGTGGCCAACAAGGGCCTGACCTGGCTGTCCAACATGTTCAGCAACCTCAACCTCACCGACATGGAGACCTGCTACAAGGTCTTCCGCCGCGAGGTGCTGGCCGATATCGAGATCAAGTCGAACCGTTTCGGCTTCGAGCCGGAGATCACCGCGAAGGTCGCCAAGCACCGCGATCCGAAATGGCGCGTGTATGAAGTGGCCATCAGCTACTCCGGCCGCACCTACGAGGAAGGCAAGAAGATCGGTTGGCGCGACGCCATCAACGCGCTCTACTGCATCGTCCGCTTCGGTTGCTTCCGCTGACGCTTGTCTGGCACGCTCCGCCGCTGACGGCAACCCGCGCGCCGACCCACCTCGTCGGCGCGCGGGTTGTCTTTTTCTGTCAGGAAACACGGCCTGCCGATTGAGCATTTCGCGTGGGACGGTTCCGCGCGATACGATGAATCAAGAACGGGCCTTCCCTCATCTTCCCCAAACCCCTCCGTCCCCACTCCTTGACTGACCGACGGGTGCTCGGCCGGCGCAAGCGCGCACTTTAACTTGTTTCTTTTTTTCTTCCGGAGTATGTCCGCCGCTGCCGGGCAGGATTCGGTTCGCCCACGGAAGGAGTGGCCATGAAAGCGTTCGTCGCCGGAGTTGTCGTCAGCATTGCATTCGTCCTGCCCGTGCAGGCGGCCGGCCAGCGCTTTTTCGACGATGCCGCCTTGCGGGCCGTGCAATTCGTCGATGGCAACGAAGGCTGGGCGGTCGGCGACGAAGGGGCAATCTGGCATTCCATCGACGGCGGTAAGACCTGGGAGCGCCAGCCGACCGGCACGCGCGCCTCGCTGCGCGCCGTGCATTTTCTGAATCCGTTCACGGGCTGGGTCGTGGGCCGCGAAGAGCTGCCCCACGGTGGAGGCAGCGTCGGCGTGATGCTCACGACCAGCGACGGCGGGCTGAAATGGCAGCGGGTCGGCACCAACGTCCTTCCCGGCTTGCACTGCATTCGCTTCTTCGACGACAAGTTCGGCGTCGTAGCGGGTGATGGCAGCGATCAGTATCCCAGCGGCGTCTTCAATACGGCCGATGGCGGCAAGACCTGGAAGCCGCTGGCCGGGCCGCGCTGTCCCGGCTGGCTGGGGGCCGACTTCCACGATGCCCAG
>JAGVLI010000322.1 GCA_020054355.1 Planctomycetales bacterium
ACGCTCTGGCTGAAGAACGACGCGGTGAATTTCCCGACGCTGTCGTTCAAGGATCGCGTGGTTTCCGTGGCCTTGAGCAAGGCCCGCGAGTTCGGCTTCACCACCGTCGGCTGCGCTTCCACCGGCAACCTGGCCAACAGCGTGGCCGCCAATGCCGCCGCTGCCGGCCTGAACAGCTACATCTTCGTGCCGGCCGACCTGGAGCGGGCGAAAATCCTCGGCACCAGCATCTACGGGGCCAAGGTGATCGGCGTCCACGGCACCTACGACCAGGTGAACCGCCTCTGCACCCAGGTCGCCTTCAAGTACGGCTGGGGCTTCGTGAACATCAACCTTCGGCCGTTCTACGCCGAAGGCTCCAAGAGCATGGGCTTCGAGATTGCCGAGCAGCTGGGCTGGCGGACGCCGCAGCACGTCGTAGTGCCGATGGCCGGCGGCAGCTTGATTTGCAAGATTCCGAAAGCGTTCGACGAACTATACAAGGTGGGTTTGTTAAGCCGCGACCCGAAGGGGAGCGTGAAGTATTACGGCGCCCAGCCGACGGGTTGCAGCCCGATCTCGACGGCGGTCAAGAACGGCTGGGAGACGCATCGTCCGGTGCGCAAGCCGAACACGATCGCGAAATCGCTGGCCATCGGCGACCCGGCCGACGGCTTCTTCGCCTGCAAGCTGATCCGCGAATCGGGCGGCTGGGCCGAGGACGTCACGGACGCGGAGATCGCCGATTCGATGGCGCTGCTGGGCCGCACCGAAGGCATCTTCGCCGAGACGGCCGGCGGCGTGACCCTGGCAGTGGCGCGAAAACTCCTGGAACAAGGTAGAATACCCAAGGACGAGGAAATCGTGCTCTGCATCACCGGCAACGGCCTGAAGACGCAGGACGCCGTCGCCGACGTGCTGGAGCAGCCGGCGGTCATCAATCCGTCGCTCGAAGAGTTCGAGCCGCTGGTCGAAGGCAGCCGCGAGCCGGCGCTGGTCTAGCTGTTTAGCCGCGAGCCGAAGGCGAGCGCTCGGCTCGGAGGAGGCTTCCCATGTTCCGCAACGCCGTGATCCTGTCGCTGGTGTTGTTGCTGCCGGGATTGGCATCGGCCATCCCGCTGCCGGAGGAAGCTTTCATTCGCCCGGTGATGAGCGTCGAAGGCACCACCTGGGCCGGCGACGGCGCGGTGGCCCCGACGGTCTATCATTTCGAGAAGGAAGGCGTGCTGAGCTACAGCTACAACGGCAACCACTACCGCAACGGCACCTGGAAGCAGGAAGGCCCCGCCCTGTACTTCGAGTGCAACAACAAGTTCTACGAGTTCAAGGGCAAGGTCGCCGGCGAGGAGATTCACGGCAACTCGTGGAACGTCAACGGCGGCAAGTGGACGCTGAAGATCAAGCTGCAAACCAGCAGCGCGAAATAGCAATCGTTATTCGGTTAGCCGCGAGCCGGAGGCGAGCGCTGCGGCGCTTTCCTCCGGCTCGCCGTTCCAGGCACGAAAAGGAGCCAACATGGCAGTTCGCATTCAGATACCGACCCCCATGCGCCAGCACACCGAGGGCAAAGCCACGGTCGAAGCCAGCGGCGGCAGCGTGCAGGCCGTGCTCGAAGACCTGGGCCAGAAGTTTCCCGGCATCTCGCAGCGCATCTTCGAGAACGGCCAGGTGCGCCGATTCGTGAATCTTTACCTGAACGATGAAGACGTGCGCTATCTCGACAACCTCAGCACGCCGGTCAAGGACGGCGACGAGCTGTCGATCATCCCGGCGGTGGCGGGCGGCTGACCAGCGCCGCTCGCGGCATAGCCGTAGGGTCCGCTGTGCGGACCATGACCGACGAACTCTTGAATCGATTCGTGGTCCGCACAGCGGACCCTACCAGAAGTCCCGGTGATTCCATGTCGAACGACGATCTTTCCGCAGTCCCCGAAGGCGCCGCCGTGCTGCCGTTGATCCCGGCGGAACTGGGCATCGACCCGCTGCTGCTGGCGGTGCTGCACGCAGTCGTCTTCTTCGACGGCTCCGAAGACGACATGATCGACCCGGACGCCGCCGTCGAGTCACTGGAGTACCTCGCCACCTACCTGCAACGCCTGGACGGTCCGCGCTTGCGAAAGGTGAAGGAAGACCTGCTCGTGCTGGCCAGCTACGCCAAGGAGCAGGGCTGGGGCCAGGACCAGGTGCGTTTCTTCGAGGATTTTCTGGCGGAATTCGGCAACGAGCACAAGAAGAAGAGGTGATGCACCATGTCCACCGCTGCCCTGGCGGTCCCGCCGAAAACCAAGCCGGCAGCTCCACTAGTTCCAATGCCGCCGCGTGAACTCTATTGTTTCACGGTCGCCAAGTACCTGGAACTGGTAGCGTCTGGGGTGCTGGGGCCGGATGATCGTGTGGAACTCCTGGAAGGATGGATCGTCCGAAAAATGTCGCGCAACCCTCCGCATGACGGCACGCTGAACCTGATCATCCCGCTGTTGCTCAGTCTGTTGCCGCTCGAATTCGTGCTGCGAAATCAATCCGCGCTTGTACTGGCGCGCAGCGTTCCGGAACCCGACTTGGCCATCGTGCGCGGCCCCGGCACGCTTTATCTGAAGCGCCACCCTCGGCCCGCGGATGTCGGCTTGCTGATCGAAGTCGCCGATTCTTCGCGGCTGCAAGACCGCCGCGAGAAAGGCAAGCTGTACGCGGAAGCCCGCATCCCAGAGTTCTGGTTAATCAATCTCGTCGAGACGCGCGTCGAAGTGTACACGCAGCCCAAGGGCGGCAAGGCACCGGCCTACAAGCAGCATCGCGACTATGAAGCGGGCCAAGAGGTGCCCTTAGTGCTCGGCGGCAAGGAAATCGGCCGGCTGGCCGTGTCCGCGCTGTGCCCGGTCAAGGCTTGAGTTTTTTTGGAAGAGGTGATGCACCATGTTCACCGCTGCCCCGGCGGCCCCACGCCAGACCAAACCGCTGTTGACGCTGACGCCAACGTTCTATCGCTTCACGGTCGCCCAGTACCAGCAGATGGTAGCCCAGGGTGTGCTGGGGCCGGACGACCATGTCGAACTATTGGAAGGATGGATCGCTCAAAAAATGGCACGCAATCCGCCGCACGACAACTCGCTCAATGTCACGAACCGCTTGCTGGTGCGCATGCTGCCCGACGAATGGTTCCTGCGCAATCAATCGGCCATCATCCTGGCGCATAGCGTCCCGGAGCCGGATTTCTCCATCGTGCGCGGGCCGGCATCGCTCTACGCGGATCGCCATCCCCGTCCCGCCGACATCGCCCTGCTGATCGAAATCGCGGACTCCACCTTGCTGCAAGACCGTCAACAGAAGGGGCTGCTTTACGCCCAAGCCCGTATCCCAGAGTTCTGGTTAATCAATCTCGTCGAGACGCGCGTGGAAGTCTACACGCAACCCAAGGGTGGCAAGGCGCCGGCGTACAAGCAGCGACAGGATTACAAGTCCGGTGCCGAAGTGCCGTTGGTGCTCGGCGGTAAGGAAATCGGCCGGCTGGCAGTCTCCGCGCTGTGCCCGGTCAAGGCGTGAGTTTCATTTCCCTGGAACGCGAGAGGCATCCGTGGATAGCTCTTTGGAACGCTACAGCCGGCAGATGCGCTTTTACGGCATGGGCGAGGCCGGCCAGAAGAAACTGCTCGACAGCCATGTGACGCTGTGCGGCTGCGGCGCGCTGGGCACCGTGCTGGCCAACTCCCTGGTCCGCGCCGGCGTCGGCCATGTGCGCATCGTGGACCGCGATTTCATCGAGCCGTCGAACCTGCAACGGCAAGTGCTGTTCGACGAACAGGACATCGCGCAAAACCTGCCCAAGGCCGAGGCCGCCGCCCGCAAGCTGGGCGTCATCAACTCGTCGGTCCATGTCGAGCCGGTGGTCGCCGACATCGACCGCACCAACATCCTCGACCTGTGCCGCGACGCCGACCTGATCCTCGACGGCACCGACAACTTCGAGATCCGCTACCTCATCAACGACGTGGCCGTCAAGTTGGACAAGCCGTGGGTCTACGGCGGCAGCATCGGCAGCCACGGGCAGACGATGACCATCATTCCCGGCGACACGCCCTGCCTGCGCTGCGTTTTTGAAGCAGCGCCCGCGCCCGGAGAAGCCGGCACCTGCGAGACGGCCGGCGTGCTGTCGCCGACCGTGAGCATCATCGCCAGCTACCAGGCGGTGGAAGCGCTGAAGATCCTCAGCGGGCACCGCGAGCAGATCAACCGCGAGTTGATCTACGTGGACATCTGGGAAAACATCCAGAAGCGCATCAAGATCGCCAAGCTCAAGGACACGGTCGATTGCCCGTGCTGCAAGCACCGCCGTTTCGAGTGGCTCGAAGGCGAGCAAGGCACGCAGACGACGAGCCTGTGCGGCCGGAACGCGGTGCAAGTGGCGCATCGCCGCGCCGACAAGCTGAACTTCGAGGATTTAGCCCGCCACCTGGAGACGCTCGGCGAGGTGAGCTACAACCGCTTTCTGCTGAAGTTCACCGCCGACGGCCACGATTTCACGGTCTTCCCCGATGGCCGGGCGATCATCAAGGGCACCAGCGACATCGACAAGGCGCGGACGCTGTACGCGAAGTACATCGGGCATTGAGCGGGGCCGCGGGTGAGGGTACACTGAATCAGTGAAGGGAGGGACCAGCGATGACCCATATCACATTGACCGAAGAGCAAGCGCGGATTGTCGAGCAAGCCCGGGAAGTCATTCAAGTCCGGGATGGACAAGGCAACGTGCTGGGGTGCATTGAACCGCACGACTTCACGCTGGAGGAAATCGAGGAAGCAAAGCGGAGCTTGGCCTCCGCCGAACCGCGTTATACCACCTCCCAAGTGCTGGAACACCTGCGCTCCCTGGGACAGCAATGAGTCACTGCACGGTCATCTGGACGACGCGAAGTTTGGGACAGCTGGCGCGAATCTGGACCGATCATCCCGCCGAACGCCAGGCAGTCACTCAGGCCACGGCCCTGATTGATGCTGAATTGAGTCGAAATCCTGCCAGCAAAGGCACGGAGGAGGCGGAGGGGTTGCGAAGATTGCGCATGCCGCCGCTCACCGTCTTGTATGAAGTCCGAGAACTTGACCGGATCGTGGAAATCGTGGCCGTGAAACTCATTCCGACTTCGGTCAACGGCGCGGCCTCCTGACCAGCGGTTGAAGCACCGTCGCCCTCCGGACCACTTTCGAGGGCGACGGCGTCATCGAGAAGGCGCGGACCCTGTATGCCGAAGTCCTCCCCATGAAACAGATTGAACTGACGGCGGACGTCGCCCTGAAGCACCTGCTGCAAGAGGCGGAGAAGGAAGACATCGTGCTGACCCGGCAGGGGCATGCGGTCGCCCTGATCAGTCCCATCGACGATGAGGAACTGACCTGGTATGTCCGCGAATGCGCTCCCGAGTTCCTGGCGTCCATCGCGCGGGCGCGCGCCCAGGTCCAGCAAGGGCAAACGGTAGGCCACGACGACTTGAAACGGCAACTGGACCTCGAATGAGTTTCCCCGATGGCCGGGCCATCATCAAGGGCGCCAGCGACGTCGACATGGCGCGGGCCCTGTACGCCAAGTACATCGGGCAGTGAGGCGGGTCCGCGGGTGAGGGTACACTGAATCAGTGAAGGGAGGGGCCAGCGATGACCCATATCACATTGACCGAAGAGCAAGCGCGGATTGTCGAGCAGGCGCGGGAAGTCATTCAAGTCCGGGATGGACAAGGCAACGTGCCGGGGTGCATGGAACCGCACGACTTCACGCTGGAGGAAATCGAGGAAGCAAAGCACGGCCTGAACTCGGCCGAACCGCGCTGCACGACCTCTCAAGTGCTGGAACACCTGCGTTCCCTGGGACCGCGTTGTTAGTCTGGAACAGAGCGGGAGGAAAGTCCGATGCCGCACATCACTCTGACTGAAGAACAAGCCAAGATCATCGCCCAGACCGAAGCGGCCGTCGAAATCCGCGATCCCAACGGGAATTGGCTGGGCCGTATCGATCCGCGGGAGGCCGCGCTGGTCGCCGAAGTCTTGCGCCGCCGTGGGGAGCCGCGAAAATGCGTTCCGGCAGCGACCGTGGAAGACCACCTGCGCGCCTTGAACGCGGAATGGGAGCGGACGGGTGGGTTCGATCGGCAGCACATGCTGGCCTTTCTCGAGAACCTCCGGAGCAAGGACGCGTCATGAGCGGTTACGCGGTCGAGTTGACCCCGGAAGCGGAAAACAACCTGATCGAAATCTGGCTGGATTCCACGGATCGAGCTGCCGTCACGGAAGCGGAAACGGCCATCCATGGCCTGCTGCGCGTCGATCCCGTCGGCCAGGGAGTCTTGGTGGCAGAGGGACTTTTCAAAATTGCACGTGCCCCCTTGGTAGTGTTTTACTCCATCGACGACGAGCAGCGGCGCGTCGAGGTCGATAGAATTTGGCGTCCCAGCTGAATCCGCCTGCGGTTAATGACGCGGCCTTCTGACCAACAGGCGAAGCAGCGCCGCTGGACGGGCGATCATCAAGAGCGACGTCGACATGGCGCGGGCCCTGTACGCCAAGTACATCGGGCAGTGAGGCGGGTGTGGTAAGATCGCTGAGTGAAAGGAGGGCCCCTCAGATGGTTCAGATTCTCTTGAGCGAAGAACAGGCCCGGCTCGTGCAGCAGGCTGCCGTCGAACCCTTGCAGCTCTGTAACCCCCAAGGGAAAGTGCTGCGCACCATCGAACCCGAGTATACCCAGGAGTTCATCGCGGAACTGAAACGGCGAGCGTCAGCGCCGGGTCCGCGATATACCGGGGCACAGGTGCAGTCGCGATTGCAAGCATTGCAAGAAGAGTGGGACCGAACCGGTGGTTTCGATGAAGCGTATATGCGGGAATTCCTCAAGCGGCTCAACGCCGCGGACCCCGGTCACATGCGGCCAAGGAATGAGACCGGATGATGTTCGCGGTTGAATGGACCGACGACGGCTTGGCCGCGCTGGCCTTGGGCTGGACCCAGGCTCCGGATCGCCAGGCGGTGACGGCCGCGCAGTCCCGGATTGACCATTTCCTTGCTTCCGATCCGTGGGGGAACAGCGTGGCGGTATCCGAAGGGCTGTATGCCATTGAAGAATATCCCCTCCGCGCTCAATTCGAGATAGACCAGGCGCGCCGGGTTGTGACCGTTGGGTCCGTCGGGCATTTGCCCTGACAGCCAGCCAACAGCAAGGGCGCCGGCGACATCGACCGGGCGCGGACGCTGTCTGCCAGGCAGATCGGGCATTGAAGTGGGAACGCGCCTATGCCAGAAGAACTGCACGTGAGGTCAGGCACGGCAGCCGAGGTCCAGTTTGCCGGCCGCATCCTCCGGATCGAGGCCCGACCGGTAACGTCGCCGCCGCCCGCCCGGTGGCCTGCCTGGCTCGAATGGCCGCTGATCGGGTTGTTGACGGCCGCGCTGTGGTTCAGCCAGCCTTACATCCACACGGCACTGTTCGTCGTGTTGCTCTTTGCGGCCGTGCTGGGCGGGCTCGTCCTGCTGGTTTCGGTGCGCATGTTGGGCCCGTCGAACTTCGACCTGGTCAAGGGAGAGTTCCGGCACGGCTGGCCGGGCTTCCGCAAGCGGCGTCGGCTTGCCGATCTGGCTGCGATCCAGCTGGTCGCCGATGAGCGAGAAAAGCTCCGCACGTCGCATCAGGTGAACCTGGTGTTCGCCGACGATGCCGAGGAACCTCGCGTTCCCCTGAGTTCGTTCGCGACTCCTGGGTATGCCCGGAAGTTCGGACGACACATGGCCGACATGCTGAAAGTACCGCTGGTGGATCAACTGATGGAAGAGCAAACGGAGGGCGGTCATGCTACCCAAAGCGGAACGACGGACTCGGCCTGAGTGTGCCCAGGTTGGGGTTCCCGCGCAGCGCCTTGCTCGGCTGACCGTTGAGCAGTACGTGCGAATGGCCGAGGTGGGCGTGTTGACCGCCGCCGACCAGATGGAATTGCTCGAAGGTTTGTTGGTTGACAAGATGACCCAAAACCCACCGCATAACGCTGCCGGAGATCTTGCCGCGGAGGAACTCCGCGGCGTGCTCCCGGCCGAATGGCGTGTCCGCGAGCAAAAGGCCATCCGGCTACCCGATAGTGTTCCGGAACCCGACATATCCGTCGTCCAGGGGCCGCTCACCCGCTACGCCCGACGGCATCCGCAACCGTCCGATATTGGCATGCTCGTCGAAATCTCCGACAGCACGCTGAAGGAAGATCGCTCGCTCATGGGCCGCATCTACGCCCGTGCCCGCATCCCGATTTACTGGATCGTCAATTTAGTGGACCGCCAGGTCGAAGTTTACAGCCAGCCAAAGGGCGGCAAGAATCCGGGCTACCAGCAGCGCCGAGACTATGTCGCCGGTGAGGCGGTGCCCGTGCTCGTCGGCGACAAGGTAGTCGGCCATGTTCCTGTCCGCAACTTGCTGCCCTGAAGGACCAATCCGGTGATCTATCTCGACAACGCCGCCACCAGTTTTCCCAAGCCGGAGAGCGTCTACCAGGCGCTGGACCGCTTCGCCCGGCACGACCTGGCCAATCCGGGACGCGCCGGCCACAAGATGGCCCTGGCCGCCGAACGCGCCCTCGACGACGGCCGGCATCGGCTCAACCAGTTCTTTCGCGGTGAAGCGCCCGAGCGCTTTGTCTTCACGCTGAACTGCACCGATGCCTTGAACATGGCCTTCAAGGGCGTGCTGCGGCCGGGCGATCACGTCATCACCAGCGACCTGGAACATAACAGCATCAGCCGGCCGCTGCGGCAGATGGAACTCGACGACAAGATCGCGCTCACCCGGCTCCAGGCCGACGGCGGCGGCACGCTGAATCCGGACGATGTGCGGCACGCCATCACGCCGAAGACGCGTCTGATCGCCCTGACCCACGCCAGCAACGTGGTCGGCACCGTGCAGCCCATCGCCGAGATTGGCAAGATCGTCCGCGAGCGCGACCTGCTCTTTCTCGCTGACGTGGCGCAGACGGCAGGGGTGGTGCCCATCGACGTGCAAGCCATGCACATCGACCTGCTGGCGTTTCCCGGACACAAATCCCTGCTGGGTCCGACCGGCACTGGGGCGCTGTACGTCGGGCCGCGCGCCAAGGTCGGCGTCTGGCGGGAAGGCGGCACCGGCGGCGATTCGTCCAGCGAAACCCAGCCGAAGGAGTTTCCCTACTTCCTCGAAGGCGGCACGCCCAACGTGCTGGGCGTCGCCGGACTGTCCGCCGGCATTCAGTACGTCGAGCAGCAGGGCGTGGAGAAGATTCGCGGGCATGAGGTGGCGCTGACCGAACGCCTCTGGAAACGGCTCGACGAAATCGGCGGCTTCCAGGTCTTCGGGCACCGCGACCTGGCCCGCCGGGTCGGCACGCTCAGCTTTCGCAGCGAGGCATTGCCGGCGGCGGAGCTGGGCGGCATCCTCGATCAGGCGTTCGATATCGCCATCCGCCCCGGCCTGCATTGTGCCCCGTACATCCATCGGGCGCTGGGCACGTTTCCCGAAGGCGCGGTGCGCGTCAGTCCGGGGGCGTTCAGCACGGAAGAGGACATCGACCAGCTGGCGGCGGCACTGGCGGAGATCGTGGGGTAGCGGCTTGGAGCAACCAGAGTTGTTCAACGAGAAACGAAACCAGTTCCCGGCTGAGGAGCTAGTGAAATACGCCGGGCAGCATGTTGCCTGGAGCCGAGACGGCACGCGCATCTTGGCCGGCGGTGAAGACTTGATTTCTGCCATTGCCAAGTTGCAAGGCGTGGGTATCTGTCCCGACGAAGTGGTGTGGTCCTATGTGCCGGCTGCCGCTGAGGAGTCCTTGCTGCCTTCCCTTCAAGACGTTGCCCTGGAGAGCGACGGTCTTCGGGGATAGCTCGGCTCGGCAGGCTGATTCCTACCTGGCAGCGAACATCGATTACTCAAGGTATCCGAGTATCCTGTGATTCCGAAATGACTCAAGCGGGATGGTGCATGGCCCGAGAATGATCTTGGGATAGGGCAGCGAAGCCAGCGCAGAAAACGAACTTTCCTGGCAAGCAACGACATTCACGCATGTCGGCAAGGGTTGGCTGGGCAGCACACTCAATTCGACCCCCAACAGGGTGTTTTCCTTCATCATAGCTGGCCAGCCTGGAATGGCCGCAAGGCTCATCTCGAGCTGTTCTGGCAGGAACAGCCAGCCGAGCGAACAGGCGTAATGCCGCAGCTTGATTGCCTGGCGAATGTCCTCAATTTTTCCGAAGTCAGCACCCAGGAGAAAAATGCCCAGCTTCTGGGCTATCTTCCACACCTCAGCGGTCGCATCCGACATCGGACACATCACCGTATTGAAACCTTGTTGCCGCAGCGTTCTTGCGATCTCTTCATTCAAATCCACTCGCGCATCGCCTTGAATCGGCAATGGCTGCCCATTGAGCTTCAGCCCATCTTGCGCAAGGCGAATCGAGCGCAGCCCTTGGTTTGTCCGTGCTAGATCCTCTAGCACGCCGTTTTGCCATAATTCCACCCGCGCCTCATAGACGAAGGGGGCTTTTGGCTCCCAGAAGCACGGTTCGGGAACTATGACTCGCACCAGCAATTCTTCAGGGTTGGGCTGCTGGGTCGAAACTTGCCGCAAGGGATAGGCCACTTCAACCGTGGCAGCATAGGGGGAGCGCGGCCCGGTCAGGCTGCCACGAATTTCCGTGGCTGAATCGATGAAGGTCGGGCTGACGCTAAACCAGACTTCCGCCCTGGACGGGTCACTGCGGAGCCGTGTGATTCGTAGATTTCGGATTTCGTTTTTCATTGCAATCAAACTATCAGCATCGCGTCGCCGTAGCTGTAGAAGCGATACTGCTCCGCAATGGCTGTCCTATACGCTTCCCGGATTAAATCAACGCCCGCGAAGGCCCCGACCAGGAGGAGTAGCGTCGAGCGCGGCAGGTGGAAGTTCGTCAGCAGCGCATCCACGACCTTGAATGAGTACGGCGGATAGATGAACAAGTCGGTTTCGCCGGACCAAGCAGCTAACTCCGGTCGCTTACGCTCCCGGCTCGCCTGTGCCGCCGTTTCGAGCACGCGCACGGTCGTCGTGCCGACCGCGATGACTCGTCCTTTGCGAAGCCGACAAGCGGCGATGGCGGCCACGGTTGCCGCCGGCAGTTCGCCCCATTCGTGGTGCATCTGGTGCTGGCGAAAATCCTCGACCTGGATCGGCTGAAAGGTGCCGACGCCGACGTGCAGGGTCACGCGGGCCGTCGGGATGCCGTGCTCGGCCAGTTGCTCCAGCAAGCGCGGCGTGAAGTGCAGACCAGCGGTCGGGGCAGCCACCGCGCCTGGCCTGGCGGCGTAGACGGTCTGATAGCGTTCCTGATCGGCCTCGCCCGCGCGGCCTTGCCGAATATACGGCGGCAAGGGCACCTGGCCGTAGGTTTGCAGCAACTCGAACGCGGCGTGCGGTACGCTCGGCTGGGCCAGCCAGTGCCCCTCGGACGTGCGCCGCACTAGCTCCAGTTCGAGCGGTCCCGGGGCAACCAGGATGCGCTCGCCCTCGGTCAGCCGGCCGCGCGTCTGGCAGAGCATTTCCCAGCTGGCATCGGGCAAGGCGCGCAGAAACAGTCCTTCCCACTTGCCGCCGGTGCGCAGCCGTTTTCCCAGCAGGCGGGCGGGCAGCACGCGGGTATCGTTGAGGATCAGCAGGTCGCCGGGTTGCAGCAATTCGGGTAGGTCGGCGATCACCCGATGCGCGAGTGACGCATCGGCGCGGTTGACGACCAGCAAGCGGGCGCGGTCGCGCTCGGCGGCGGGTTCCTGCGCGATCAACTCGGCGGGCAGGTCGTAATCGAGAAAGACGGCAGACATGACAAAATCAGCCCGAAGCGCCAGGGTGGAACAGCTTCACCCGCACGCGCTTCGGGCCGGTGCAAAGCCGCAAGCGCCTATCGCTCATTTCAGGGCTTGCAGCCAATCGTCAAAGCCCTTCTTGTACTGTTCCACCGTCGCGGCCGGGCCGACCAGCCGGAAGTGGTAGGCGTCGTCCTTGCCTTCGTAGTGGATGTTCAGCATCCGGAAGCCGGGCCGCAGTTCTTCCTTCGACTTGGGGTCGAACGGCGCGTCCTTGTGCTTGTAGGTGCCGCTGACGTCCAGGTAGGCGGCCTTCTCCTTGCCGATCTTGATTTCCGTGACCTTCGAGGCTTCCTCGATGGTCTTGCCCTGCGGCGGCACGAACATGGCCTTCCAGCGGGCGATGTTCTGCTCCGCGGAGCCGCCCAGGCCCTTGAAGATAATCAGTTCGGCGTCGACCTTGTCGTCCTTGGCCTTGGGCAGCTTGAACTGCATGAAGCGCATGCGGTTGGCCGGCTTCTCGTCCTTCCATTCGGCCGGCACCGCCGCCTTCATGCCGTCGATGACGACCACTTCGCCCTTCTTGTCCTGAGCGCTCAGGCTTGGCGTCTCGTAGGTGCAGGCGGCGATGCCGACGGCCAGCACCACCAGGTACCAGATCCGTTTCATTGAGAGGCTCTCCTTGTGAGGTAAATGCCTGTACTTCGGGGCGCTCCTAATATCCCGCGTGCGCGGGCCGGTGTCTACTGTCTTCTGTGCTAAACCGCCAGCGGTGAAGACTAATCCAGTCCTTCGAGCATCCCCTGCATTTCCTGGGCGGCGTGGGCGTTGCCCTGCTGCTGCGCCTGGGCGATGCCGCGCTGCCAGGCGTCGCGCGTTTCGTCGAGGCGGCCCAGACGCG
>JAGVLI010000230.1 GCA_020054355.1 Planctomycetales bacterium
GCAGCGCTCGCCTCCGGCTCGCGGCTAAACTGAGTCAACCAACCATGCGCATCATCCCGGTCCTCGACATCATGGCGGGACAAGTCGTGCGCGGCATGGCTGGCCGGCGCTCGGAGTATCGACCGATCGTCAGCCAGCTCTCCTCGTCCTGTCAGCCGCTCGACGTGGCCCAGGCGTTTCGCACGCACTTCGGTCTGACCGAGCTATATCTCGCGGACCTCGACGCCATTGCCGGCGCAGCACCCGCCTGGCCCATCTACACTGCACTGCGCACACATGGCTTCCGTCTCTGGGTCGATGCGGGGGTCCGCGCTCGCGAACAAGCAGCCGCGCTCGCCGACCACGGCATCGAAGGGATCGTCGTCGGCCTGGAAACGGTGTCGGGGCCGGAGACGCTGGCGGCCCTATGCCAGGAGTTCGGCAGCGACCGCATGATCTTTTCGCTGGACTTGAAGGGTGGTCAGCCATTGGGCACGGTGTCGGCCTGGCGCGCGCCGGATGCCTGGAGCATCGCCGTGCAAGCGGCGGACCTGGGTGTGCGACGAATGATCGTTCTCGACCTGGAACGAGTCGGCATGGGAGCGGGCGCCGGAACGGAAGAGCTCTGCCGAAGTCTGGCCCAGCGGTTTCCGCTGCTGAAAATCGTGGCAGGTGGCGGCGTCCGGGATCGGAGCGATCTCGATCGGCTGGAACGATGTGGGGTGCGAGCGGCGCTGGTGGCCTCGGCGCTGCACGACGGACGGTTGCAGGTCACTGGCCCGACCTGAGTTCGCAGGTCGCCGACTGGCCGATGTTCTCTTCCACCTCCACGCGCAGCACTTCCGGTTCGTAGCCGTGCAAGCGGCGGATGTCGGCCAGCAAGCGCTGGGCAATCCAGCGGGCCAGCAACTCGGCGGTCGTGTTCTCGATGGCCAGCAGAAAACAATCATCGCGCGGGAACAGCCATTCGCGGTCCTTGTAGCGCACCCGCACGCTCTTCGCGGTCTCTTCCAGGTGGACGACGGGGTTCCGCGTCGGCAGCAGCATGCGGTGATCGAGTTCGTCGGTGATCGCCTTGGTGCAATGCTTCAGGGCAATGAAATCGAAGACGTAATGGTCCCGATTCAACGGCCCTTCAATCTCCACGGTGGTGCGGTAGTTGTGCCCGTGCAGGCGTTCGCACTTCTCCCCTTCATAGCTGATGAAGTGGCCGGAACAGAAAGCCAGGTGGTCCTTGGTGACGCGGACCTTGTAGCGTTCGACAGCCATGCCATCCTCGGGGACACAACAGCTACGGAATCCCGACCTTACCCCGTTCACCGCTCGGCCGTCACGGTTCGGCCGATCCGCCTTCATTCTAGGTTCGGCCCTTCCTCCGAGTGAAGTCCGATTCACAGAATACTGCAGAATTCCGTGCGGTGGCCTCGGAGCATGGGACGACGGTCGGGCCTCATCGACCTTCGGGTCGAGACACTCGGAGCTCCCTCAGATCAAGCTAGTTCGCGGACAATGAAGGAACAAAAGACGATTAGCGTCACGAGGAGAATCGCCAGCCCGAACCAAAGAAGTAGCTGGAGGCCAACATGAAGGTGGCGGACTAACACGGAGTCTTTCGGCAGAAGCTGTTTGGCCAACAGGCCGAAGACGATTCCCCAGACGGCTCCGATTACCGCCGAAAATCGTTCTGGGAGACCAACGAACATGGCCCCGTAGTAGCCCACGATGGCTCCCAGGAGAGCCAGGGGACGGACCCAACTCGGCCCGGGCGGAGGCTGATCGCCGGCAGTTGACGAGGAGTCGTTCATCGGGTTCGCCTTTCCACCAACCGATGAGCCTTTGGTGAACCGCAGGCAGCGAAAGCACTCCGCAGGCCAGCATTACTACTCCGGCGCGCAGGAAGCTCATCCGTGGCGTTCGTAGTTCCGCCTTCAGGCGGCGAGCGACTCACCGCCTGAAGGCGGAACTACGAACGCCAGCTGACAGCTAATAGCTGTTAGCTGACAGCTAGTTCAGGCTTTTTTACGAAATCGCACGGAACGCGGTCAGCTTCAGCGGGGACATGCCATTCACCGGATCGGCCCTGTTGTTGACGCCCCATTCTCCCGGCCACCAGCGTCACAGTCCAGCAGCAGCCCGTGAAAACTCCAGACGCCGACTTTGCATTCAGTCCAGTGATGATCGCGCAGCGCGAAACTCGCTGGGCGACAACCGGACGAAGCGGCGAAAGACCTGATACATCGACACGTTGCCGGCAAACCCGGCGGCACGCGCCACTTGCTTGATGGGTAAATCCGTATCGAGCAGCAGCCGCTTGGCGCGCTCGATGCGCAGTCGGCGGACCTCGGCAGAGACGGGTTGACCCACGATCTGGTGGAACCGCCGCTCCAGGGTCCGGCGCGACGCCGCCACCGCACGCGCCACGTCGTTGACGCCGAGCGGGTCCTGAAGGCGGCTGGCAATGAACCGCATCGCTGCCAGCACCAACTCGTCGTCGGTTGCGAAGAAATCCGTCGATTGCCGGGCATGGATGCCATTGCCCGGCACGAGAATCGGTTCCGCCGGCGGCTGCGCGCCATCCATGAGCCGGTCGAGCAGTCGGGCCGCTTCATAGCCGGCGCGTTCGTAGGCGAGGTCGAGGCCGGTCAGCGTGGGCGACGGCTGCAAGCAGACCGGCAAGTCGTTGTCGGCCACCACCAGCGCCACGTCCTCGGGAATCCGCAGCTGGCGGCGGTGGCAAACGTTGACCACGTAACGTGCGGTGCAATCGTTGAACGCCACGAAGCCCCCCATCGGACATTGCCAGGAGCCAATCCAGCCAGCGAGGGTTTGCTGTCCCTTCTTCCAGGCGGCCTCGTTGCGGGTGAACGCGCCCGACGGCGTGGCGTGGACGGTGCAGGGAAAAATCGTCTCGCGAAGCGCGGCGCGGTAGCCCGCCAGCAAGGCTTGATGCGTCCGGTTCCGCGGATGCATGATGCAAGCAAAGCGGCGCAGCCCACGCTCCAGCAGGTGCGCCGCCGCCAGTTTGCCGGCACTGAAGAAGTCCGGAAAGACGGCGGGCAGCGCGATCGCGGGTGAGTTGTGCCAGACATTGACCACCGGCACCCCCCGGCGACTAGCCTGCAAGGCCAGCTGGGGCGTGGCGCGGGCAATGATGCCGTCGTAGGCCGGCGGCCCCGAGCGCCGTGGCGCGAGCAGTTGCTGGGGGTACTCGTCGATCACGCATTCCCAGCGGCCGCATTCCTGGGCGTAGCGCTGCGTCCCCAGGAACACGTCGAGGTGCCGGCGATAGGGCCACTGGAGATCGAGCACCAGCGCCACACAGCGCTGCCGTTTCTTCGATGCGGTTCGTGAAGTCATGTCGTCGCTGCCCTGGCGTTCGGAACTGTTTGACGCAAATTCCATGCAGTATGGCGTCTATTCTATATTGCGATTTGACCGATACGCGGAACAATAGACCATGTCCCACGCCAACCTCCCTGAAAGTCCCGCCTTGCACCGAACGAGGATCCTGCGATGCGACATGTCCACCACTGGCTCCTGGTTTTGTTCTCGGCTTTGCTGGCGGCAGCGCCGTTGCGGGCCGAGCAGCCCGGCACAGCGCCCGTGAAAGTCTTTCTCCTGGCTGGACAGTCCAACATGCAAGGCTACGGCCACATTCGCACGCTGGACTGGCTCGGCGAAGACCCGGTCCACGGGAAATTGCTCCAGAAGCTCAAGAAGCCCGATGGCACTTTCAGCGCGCGGCCCGATGTTTGGATTTACTCCAAGGGCGGCAACGGCGGAGCCAAAAAAGGCAACCTGAGCGTGGGCTATGGTGTGAACCAGGACAACATCGGCCCCGAATTGATGTTCGGGCAGGTCATGGGCGACTGCTTCGAGAATCAGGTATTGCTCATCAAGACCGCCTGGGGCGGCCGCAGCCTGGCAGTCAACTTTCGCCCTCCGAGCGCCGGCGACCTGCCGCTGGCCAGCTATTCCGAAAATCAGCGGAAGTCGTTGGAAGAAGGCATCAAAAGCGGCAAACTCAAGGTCGGCGACGAATACCGGCAAATGGTCCAGGAAGTCCGCGACGTGCTCGGCGGCCTCAAGGACCTTTTCCCCGACTACGACGGCCGGGGTTACGAGCTGGCCGGCTTCGTCTGGTTCCAGGGCTGGAACGACATGATTAACAAGGACTTCACCGCCGAGTATGCCCGGAACCTCGAACACCTCATCCGGGACTTGCGCAAGGAACTGAAGCAACCCAACTTGCCGGTGGTCGTGGCCCAGATGGGCGTGGGCGGCGCCAAGCCGAGCGCGAATGTCGTCACCTTCCGCAAGGCCCAGGAAACCGGCCTGGCAGCCCCCGAATTCAAAGACAATGCGGCACTGGTCGATACAGCCCCATTCTGGGACGAGAAGGCCCAGGCCCTGCTCGACGAAGGTTACAAGGGCAACAAATGGCTGAACCAGGACTTGCAGGACCGCTTCTCGAAGATGGGCAGCCAGCCGCCCTACCACTACCTCGGCAGCGCCAAGGTCCACTGCCTGATGGGGCAGGCCTTGGGCGAAGCCATGAAGAAACTGTGCCAGGCCGGCAAGTAGGAACCTCGCGAAGCCCTGAGCGGAACATTCAACCATGCACTACCGACCTCTGGCCGCGACCGCGCTCCTGGGATTCGTCCTGCTGATGCTCCCTCTGGCGACAGCGCCGGGCCAGCCGTCCGCGGAAGGCAAGAGCGTGGCTGCGCTGCTGGAGCAACAGTTGCTCAAGGAAGACCCGGCCGCCCTGGCCCGCGCCGCCCGCGAGCATGGCGACC
>JAGVLI010000337.1 GCA_020054355.1 Planctomycetales bacterium
CAGGGCGGCGACGACGGCCAGCAGCGGGCCGCCCAGCGTCCAGCGGGAGCCGAGCGCCGCGAAGCGGGAGAACGTGTTTTCAGCCATGTGAGGGCACTCCTGCACCTGGAGGGAATCGCTCCGACGCACAGCAAGCGGCGTGCCGAGGGCGGATTGACCCTGGAGGGGCGCGATTTACCGCCGGGAATGCGCATCGACTCGCCAGTGCTGGACAGTTTTTCGCCAGGAGCGTCCGGCTGGAACCGCAGCATCTCTGCCATGAAGATAGCAAGCGGGGCGCGCGGTGGAAATGAAAAAACAGCGATCGGGAGCGGCCTTTGGGCGAGGCACGCTCCCGATCGACTGGGGTCATCGGGACCGGGGCCGGTCAGGACCGGCCCCGGCCGCACTCAGGGGGTTATTACTTGGCCGGCTCGGCGGCCTTCTCTTCAGCCTTCGGGGCCGGGATCTGCTCGGCCTTCGGGGCGGCGGGGGCGACCATCGCCGGGGCGGCCGAACCGCACGAGCTGCACGAGTCGCAGGTCGGCTCGCAGCCGCAACGCTTCTTGAAGAGCCGTTGCAGCAGGCCTTCCTTGCAGCAATCGTTGCAGGGATTGCAGCACTTGGGGGCCGGACAGCAAGCCGGCTTCGGGTCCTCGCAGCAGGTCACGGGCACCATGCGGCACTTCTTGACGCAGACGTCTTCCGGCACGCAGACCTTGACCTTCTTGCAGATGGTGCAGGGCACCATCTCGGTCACGGTGTAGGGCACCTTCACCGTCGTGGTGTAGGGCACCATCTTGCAGACCTTGCAAGCGACCTGCTTGCAGACGATCTCCTTCTGCATCGTGCAGACCTTGACCGGCACCAGCTTGCAGATTTCCTGCTTGACCATGGTGCAGGTGGTGACCGGCACGCACTTCTTGACGGTGGTGGGCACCATGCGGCAGACCTTGACCGGGACCTTCTTGACGCATTCTTCCTGCACGTTCTGGCAGACCGTGTAGGGCACCTTCTTGATGCACTTCTCCTGGACCATGCGGCAAGTGGTGTAGGTCACGTCGCGGCAGACCTGGGCGCCTTCCTTGAACGCCCGGCCGGGGCCTTCGCAGTCATAGCCGACGCCCTTGTCGTCCACGTAGGCGCCGAGGACGCACTTGACCTCGGTGTACGGGACCTGACGCTTGATCACCTGGCGTTCGTTCCTGCAGACGGTGTAGGGGACCTTCTTGACGACGGTTTCCTTGACCATCTTGCAGACGGTGCAGTTGACCTTCTTGACTTCCGTGCAAGGGACCTTCTTGCAGACGGTGTAGGGCACCTTCTCGCAGACGGTTTCCTTGACGATGCGGGTGCAAGGCTCCTGCACGCAGACGCACTTTTCCTTCCAGACCTTACGGCACACCATGCGGTCCGGCTCCTTGCAGCTGACCCGCTCCCACTTCATCTTGGGGCTGCAGCACTTGTTGGCGCAGGGGTCGTAGCAGGGGTCGCAGCTCGACGGGCAGCAGGCGACGCGCTGCCAGCTGGTCTTGCACTTGCCGGGCACGCAGACCTGTTCCGTGACCCACTCGCCGCACTTCTTGTGGACGGTCTTCATCTCGCAGACCTTGCGGCAGACGGTCTTCATGCAGGTCTTGTAGCAGGTCTCCTGCACCGTCTTGTAGGTCGTGCAGCAGACTTCCTTGCAGACCGTCTCGTAGCAGGGCTTGCAGACCACGCAGCAGACGTCCTTGTAGCAGGTGTACTGCACCGGCTTGCAGACCGTCTCGCAGCACTCGCGGACGCACTGGACGCAGATCTTCTTCTGGATCTGGCAGCAGTGCTTGGCGCAGTGCTGCTCGTGGACCGGCCGGCAGACGGTGTAGCAGCAATCCTTGTAGCAAGTGACCGGCACCTTCTTGCACACGGTATACTTGCATTCCTTCCAGACCGTCTCGTAGCACGGCTTGTAGCAGGTCTCGCACACTTCCTTGTAGCAGGTCTTGTAGCAAGGCTTGCACACGGTCTGACGGCATTCCTTCATCACCGTCGTGTAGCAAGGCTTGCAGACTTCCTGCTGGACCGTCTTGCACACCGTCTCGTAGCACGGCTTGTAGCAGGTCCGGCACTCGTCGCGATAGCAGGTCTTGCAGACCGGCTTCATGACGCATTCCTTCACGTCCTTGTAGCAGGTGTGCCAGCGTTTCTCGACCACAGTGTCGTAGACCAGCTTGTAGCAGGTTTTGCACTGTTGCTGACAGGAACTGAAATTAGTCTGGGCGTCGCAGCAGGGCTGACTACAGCCATAGCGCGCGGCGCCGCAGCTGGATGCCGACGCGTGCTGGGCGGCCCCGAACAGGCCGACCAGCGCCGCCAGCAGCGGTGCTCCCAAGCGAATCTTCATAATGCCTCCTCATCGACTCATGGCCAGTTGGGTGAATATCCCGAACTCCTGGTCCGGCTGGTACTGGACCCCCCTAGCGGCCGGGGCTCTCCTGGGTGGTCCCCAGATTCGCCCAACTTTGCCTGGCTCTCGATCTTGACCGGGGTCGCCGAACTCTCTGAGCCCGTCCAAGGTCTCATATCGGCTGACCTTTCCCCCCTTGATTACCACCGACAGGCTTTCCGGCCCTTCCCCGCCGCATGCGCTTGCCACGCGCGACGGAAAGGCGCAAGGTTCCGGCTGGGAAAAGCAGGCAGGCGCGCGAGGCCCTGGCAGTCGGTTGAGCGCAAAAAAAGACCGGCGACGGGCTGCGTCGCCGGCGGGGTCGAGGGGGAATACGGGATTGGGGTCGAGGAGGAGGCCGCTGGGGGCAGCGGTGGGGTGCGTGGAAATAGGATGCGATTATGCCCGTTGCAGCCGGCCGCGGCTGTCCAGGTCCTCGCACAGGCGGCGGCAGGACTCCAGGTCGCGCAGCATGGATTCGGTCACGACCCTGGCGGCATCATCGTTTTCGGTCCATTGCAGCTGCCGATGGCATGCTTGGAGGTGATCCAGAACGTCTTTCATCCACAGCAACTTGGTTTGGCGAGTGCTCATTTCGATCGTCCTCGATCACGGCAGCCAGTAGGCTTGGAAGTGTGGAACAGATTGCAATTGCGATGCCAAAACGAATAGCAAATCGCAGGCCATGACTCAACTCATTGATATATAGATGGTTAGGATAACTGGAGCCGAGCGCATGGCTCGTTGTCGCGGTGGCGGAATTGCAGATCTTACCAGACTTGAATGGAAATCATTGTAATTTCGCTTTTGCGAGGCGAACCAGCCTTTTCCATGCCTGTTTCCCAACTTCCTGATCGCTCGGATCGCCGCCGAAAATCGACGGCGGATGATTGCGACCGACAATCTTATAAAAACGACCTAAGTCGTTTGTTAGCTTGCCATTGTGGCATCGGTTTTGCGACGCTCCAATTTCCGGCAATCCTTGACAAAAAAGTACAGATTCCTAGAATTACCAACGTCACGACCTTGCCCGCGAGGATGCCATGAAGATCAGTTCCCAGGAAGAATACGGGTTGCGCTGTCTGCTCCGGCTGGCCAAGGCGGAGGAGAACGGCCAGACGCTCACCATCCATGAAATTGCCGCGGGCGAGGGGCTGTCGGCGCCCTATGTGGCCAAGTTGCTGGGCGTGATGCGCCATGGCGGCATCATCGAGAGCGAGCGGGGCCGGGCGGGCGGCTATCGGCTGGCGGCGTCGCTCACGGACATCCGCCTGGGAGCCGTGCTGATGATCCTCGGCGAGCCGCTCTTCGACGAACCGGGTTATTGCGAACGCCACAAAGGCTCCGAAACCGAAGGCACCTGCGTCCATCACGGCGGCTGCAACCTGCGGGCCGTCTGGCTGACGCTGGAGAACTGGATGCGCCGCGCCCTCGACCAGATCACCCTGGCCGACCTGCTGCGCGGCGAACAGCATATTGCCGAACTGCTCCGGGCGCGCTTGCTCGAACCCGCGCGGGAGTTAGCGCCCTGGCCCGCCGCCCGGCATTCGTTGTCCGTGGTGACGGACGACAGTTGAGCGTAGGGAGTGCGGCACTCAAACCATCCAACAACGGATCCAGTACGACGGACCACGGCAATGACGACCGCAACCAGCACGATTCAGGACCTGGCCAACCGCGAATACCAGTGGGGCTTCACCACGGACGTCGAATCCGAGACGGTGCCGCGCGGCCTCAACGAGGATATCGTCCGCACGATCTCCGCCAAGAAGAAGGAGCCGGCGTGGCTGCTCGAATGGCGGCTCAAGGCCTTTCGGCACTGGCTGACCATGCCCGAGCCGAAATGGGCCAAGGTGGGCTATCCGCCCATCGACTACCAGAACATGATCTATTACGCGGCCCCCAAGCCCAGGAAGCAGCTGAACAGCCTCGACGAGGTCGATCCCGAAGTGCGTAAGACCTTCGACCGGCTCGGCATCTCGCTGGAAGAACAGATGCGCCTGAGCGGCGTGGCCGTCGACGCCGTCTTCGACAGCGTTTCGGTGGCGACCACGTTCCGGGAGAAGCTGGGCGAGCTGGGCATCATCTTCTGCTCGTTCTCCGAAGCGGTGCATCACCATCCCGAGTTGGTGCGCAAGTACCTCGGCTCGGTGGTGCCCTACAACGACAACTACTTCGCGACGCTCAACTCGGCGGTCTTCTCGGACGGCTCATTTTGCTATGTCCCCAAGGGCGTGCGTTGTCCGATGGAGCTTTCGACCTACTTCCGGATCAATGCCAAGGACACCGGCCAGTTCGAGCGGACCCTGCTGATCGCGGAGGAAGGCGCTTACGTCAGCTACCTGGAAGGCTGCACGGCGCCGATGCGCGACGAGAACCAGCTGCACGCGGCGGTGGTGGAGCTGGTGGCGGTCGGCGAGAAGTCGGAGATCAAGTACTCGACCGTGCAGAACTGGTACCCCGGCGACAAGGAAGGCAAGGGCGGCATTTACAACTTCGTCACCAAGCGCGGCAAGTGTCAGGGGCGGGCGTCGAAAATTTCCTGGACGCAGGTCGAGACCGGCAGCGCCATCACCTGGAAGTATCCGAGTTGCATCCTGCTGGGCGACGATTCCGTGGGTGAGTTCTATTCCGTCGCCGTGACCAACCATCGGCAACAGGCCGACACCGGCACCAAGATGATCCATATCGGGAAGAACACGAAAAGCACCATCGTGTCCAAGGGCATCTCGGCCGGCAAGGGGCAGAACACCTATCGCGGCCTGGTGAAAGTGATGAAAGGCGCGGCCAACGCCCGCAACTACTCGCAGTGCGATTCCCTGCTCCTGGGCGATAAGTGCGGGGCGCACACGGTGCCGTACATCGAGGTCCGCAACCCGACCGGCCGCGTGGAGCACGAGGCTTCGACCTCGAAGATCGGCGAGGACCAGATCTTCTACTGCAAGCAGCGCGGGCTGTCGGCGGAGGACGCGGTGAACTTGATCGTCAACGGCTTCTGCAAGCAGGTGATGATGAACCTGCCGATGGAGTTCGCCGTCGAGGCGCAGAAGTTGCTGGGAGTAAGCCTGGAAGGCAGCGTGGGCTAGTCGCCGTGATGCTCACTTTGCCATCGGAGCCACAGAAATTGCATGTACCCGTTCAGCTCCAGGCTTGGTGTCTGCAACGCGCGGAAGGCCCCGCAAGTGGTCGCCGTCGAGCCTTGGGCTAACGACTACACGCTGCTGCCCGACGAGAAGCTGGAGGTCATTGCGTTAGGCAAATCGGCAGTGCCGTGGTTCGTCATTGTGGAGTCGGATGGAGCCACCCAGATTTATTGCGAGGACACGGATAGCTTTAAGGTTCTCCAAGGTGAGCGTGAACTGGAGTGCGGGCATCAGAGACAGGGCTGAATTGAATGCCGCCCAACGAAAAATGCCCATGTTGCGGGGTACTGGTGCCGGACTGGCACCGCGAATGGCATACCCGGCCAGATCAGGCAAAGATCTTTCGAGGAACAGCCGGCATGGCCTGTCCATGGTGCGAGGCGGTAGTGATGCATGCCGGCTGGCTTACACCTTTGGCTCCTGGCCCGGCTGACAATCAATTGCCCGTAGTCGCAAGAGACGCGGTCCAGGCGGCGTACTGGGCGGCGGTCAATGCCGGCAAGCCCTTGGCGGACTACTTGCAAACGGCCGAGGGAAAGCCATTTGCAAACATTTGGGCCGCGGCGACGGTTCGCAGCGCGGACCAGCATGTAACCAACAACCCAATGTAGTGATAGCCATGCCACTCACGCACGACGAGCGACGATTTCTGGATGCTTTCGTCCATGAGGCGACCCAAGGCCCACCGTTTGGTGGGCCGGCGACGAAAGACCTGATTCAACGCGGAATCCGGTATCGCGATCTGTCCTGGGTCTTGACCGCCTATCAGCGCGAACTCAGCGGTGCGGGGATCAGCCCGACCGGCATCTGCAACCCCCAGCCGCCATCAAGCCCTTGGGAGAACCTGGAACAGGTTCAGCGGAGAAGCACGATTCTGAAGGAAGAACTGGAAACACAGGAAGCAGCGCATCACCAGGAAGTTCATTGAGGCCCGAATTGACCGTTTTGTTCCGGTGGACATCAGGTGGAATCGGCGTTTGATTTATTCCTGTGGGGCCTGGCCGGGGCGCTGGTCCTCGTCGTGCCCGGCGCGCTGTTCGGCGCAGCGGCGCGGACGGCGGCTTTCTTTAAGCAGGAAGCGTCCGAAAACACGCTGAAGGCAGCGGTCCTGCGCGGCGTGCTGCAAGGCGGGCTGTTCGTTGCCGGGTTTGGCTTCCTGGTCGGCCTGCTGATCGGCTGGCAAGCCGCCAGCTTCGCGGAAGGCTATCGCTCCTTGCTGCTGCTTGCCGGCGGGACGAGCCTGCTGATGTGCGGCGCCACGGCGCTGGGCACCACGGCGTACTTCTGGACCTGGCTGGGCGAGCGCTACCTGGGGCTGTTCCTGTCGATCGTGATTTCCGGAAGCCTCCTGGCCGTGGTGGCCTGGAAGTGCGGACTGCCCCGCGAAACCGCTGCCCTGGCGGCGCTGACGCTGGCATTGCTGGCGACCGTGGGCGTGACGATTGCCCGCCTGTTTTCGCCGCGCGAGGTTCGCCCCTCGCCCGCCGAGGTGGCCGAGGAATTATGGCTCGACTGGCAAACGGTGCGACGGGAAGACGTTCGAGATCAACCACCATCCGACGACCGATTTCATTCGTGAGACCGAGACGATGCTGACCATTTTCAACTTGCACGCGCGCGTGGACGAAAAGGAAATCCTCAAGGGCCTGAACCTCAAGATCAAGGCTGGCGAGGTGCATGCCATCATGGGACCGAACGGCTCCGGCAAGAGCACGCTGGCCGGCGTGATCGCGGGCCGCGACGCCTTCGACGTGACCGAGGGCGACGTGCTGTTCGAGGGCAAGGACTTGCTCGACATGGACGCGGAAGTGCGCGCCCGCGAAGGCGTCTTCCTGGCGTTCCAGCATCCGATCGAGATTCCCGGCGTCAGCAACATGTACTTCCTGCGCGCGGCGGTGAATGCCGTGCGCAAGCATCGCGGCCAGGAGGAACTGGACGGCGGCAAGTTCCTCAAGCTCGTCAAGGAAAAGATGAAAGTCCTGCACATGAGCGACGACCTGCTGAAACGGCCGGTCAACGAGGGCTTCTCCGGCGGCGAGAAGAAGCGCAACGAGATTTTCCAGATGGCCGTGCTCGAACCCAAGCTGTGCGTGCTGGACGAGACGGATTCCGGCCTGGACATCGATGCCTTGCGTACCGTGGCCGAGGGCGTCAACGCCATGCGAAGCAAGGAACGCGCCATCCTGGTGATTACCCATCATCAGCGCTTGCTGGATCATCTGGTGCCGGACTTCGTCCATGTGCTGCTGGACGGCCGAATCGTCAAATCGGGCGGCAAGGAACTGGCGCTCGAACTCGAAAAGAAGGGCTACGAGGAATTCGCCTGCCAGCCCGTGGCCGTTTAGCCGCGAGCCGAAGGCGAGCGCTCCGAAGGAACCCGACCATGGAACATCTCCACTGGGAAGTGGACGCCAGTCCCCGCGATACCTTCGCCGTCACGCTGGACCGGCTGGCCTATGTCTGGCTGATGGACGACGACAACTATCGGAAGTATTGCGCCGACGACAGCCACGACAGCTTCGGCGGCATCCAGGACGCGAAGTTGGCGCTCCTGAAACCCAACCGCCGTGCCCGCTGGCACATTGCCGTGGACGTGGGCCGATCCGGCGGACCAATCACGGCATCAGTCCAGAACCGGGCCACGGGGCAAGCGTTGGGCGCGCCCCAGACCAAGAACCTCAAAGGCGCACCGAGCAAGAAACCATCCTGATTATTGCGAGCGGCGGGGTTGATCCCCGCCGTACCGCCGGGATAAACCTGGCGGCTCGCCGGGAATGACCGAGTACGACACCATGACCGCACTGCTGGAAGACAAGGACATCTATCTGTCGAGCTTCGCGGCCCGCGAAAAGAAGTGGAAGGCCAGCGACCCGACCTGGCTGGCCAAGCTGCGCCAGGCGGCCATCGACCGCTTCGCCGCGCTGGGCTTTCCCACGCTGGACGATGAGGAATGGCGTTCCACGCCGCTGACGGCGCTGACCCGCATCCCATTCCAGCTCGCGACCGGGCCGGTCCAGGAGCCACCGACGGAAGCCACGTTGCCGCTCACAGTGACCGGCAAGGACTGGACGCAGTTGCTATTCGTGAACGGCCAGTTTGTCCGCTTGTTGCCAAGTACCGCTGAGCTTGCCTCTGGGGCCGTGGTCGGCAGCTTGGCCCAAGCACTGCGGAACGGCCCGGCCGCTCTCAAGGACCATCTGGGCCGCCATGCGGACTGCGAGGACAATGCTTTCATCGCCCTCAACACGGCATTTCTCGACGACGGCGCGGCGGTCCAGTTGCCGAAGAACTGTGTGAACCCGCAGCCCATTCACCTGATCTTCCTGTCCGTACCGGGGTCGGAACCGACCGCCTGCCATCCGCGCAACTTGATCGTGCTGGAAGCCAATAGCCAGGCCACGGTCGTCGAAAGCTACCTGACCGCTGGCGAGGGTGACTCTTTCACCAACGCCGTGACGGAGGTCGTGCTCGGCGAAGGCGCGTGCCTGGACTACTACAAGGTCCAGCGGGAGAGCCAGGAAGCTTTCCACGTCCATACCCTGCAAGTCCAGCAGGCGCGCTCGAGTCAATTTTCGTCGCATTCGTTCACCTTCGGCGGCCGGCTGTCGCGCAGCGACAGCAACGCCGTGCTGGACGGTGAAGGCTGCGAATGCACGCTGAACGGCCTGTACCTGGGCGGCGGCGAGCAGCTGATCGACAACCATACGCGGATCGATCATGCCAAACCGCACTGCGCCAGCCACGAGCTGTACAAGGGCATCCTCGACGGCAAGGCGCACGGCATCTTCAACGGGAAAATTCACGTCCATCCCGACGCCCAGAAAACGGATGCCAAGCAGACCAATCAGACGCTGCTGCTGTCCGAGGACGCGATCATCAACACCAAGCCGCAGCTGGAGATTTACGCCGACGACGTGAAATGCACTCACGGAGCAACCGTCGGTCAGCTCGACGCCCTGGCCCTGTTCTACCTGCGTTCGCGCGGCCTGGGGCTGGCCGAGGCGCGGGCGCTGCTGGTCTATGCTTTCGCCAATGACATCATCGGCCGCGTCAAGATCGAGTCCTTGCGGACCGAACTGGAACAGCTCCTGAGATTGCCGGTCGGGAGCGCTGGCGACGAGCGACGCGCATGAGCATTGCACCCATGAACACCGGGCACCTGCTGAACGTCCGCAAGCTGCGGGAGGAATTCCCCATCCTGCGGGAGACCGTCCACGGCAAGCCGCTGGCCTACCTCGACAACGCGGCCAGCACCCAGAAGCCGCGTGCCGTCCTCAATGCGCTTCAGCGTTACTACACGCACGACAACGCCAACGTCCATCGCGGCGTCCACCTGCTCAGCCAGCGGGCGACCGAGGCTTATGAACATGCCCGCGGCGTGGTCGCCCGCTTCCTGAATGCCCGCGATGAACGCGAAATCGTTTTCACGCGCGGCACCACCGAGGCGATCAACCTGGTCGCCGCCAGCTATGGCCGGCAGCACTTGCAGCCCGGCGACGAAATCGTCGTCTCGCACATGGAGCATCACTCGAACATCGTTCCCTGGCAATTGCTCTGTGCCGAAAGGCAGGCGCAATTGAAGGTCGTCCCCGTGAACGACCGGGGCGAACTGCTGCTGGACGAATACGAAAAGCTGCTGACGCCGCGCACCAAGCTCGTGTCCATCGTGCATGTCTCCAACACGCTGGGCACGATCAATCCGGTGAAGCAGCTCATCGACCTGGCCCATCGGCGCGATATTGCCGTGCTGCTCGACGGCGCGCAAGCCGTGGCCCATCTGCCGGTCGATGTGCAGGCGCTGGACTGCGATTTCTACGCTTTTTCCGGGCACAAGCTCTACGGCCCGACGGGCATCGGCGCGCTGTACGGCAAGCTCAAGCTGCTGGAAGGCATGCCGCCCTGGCAAGGCGGCGGC
>JAGVLI010000823.1 GCA_020054355.1 Planctomycetales bacterium
GCGCGCTTGACTATGGCTTGCGATACACCGCCCGCCAGATCGGTTTGCCGACCTTGCGGGCCTTGCGCTCGAAGTTGGACAGGTAATCCAGGTCGTGTTCGGCCGGCTTCTCGACCAGGGGAGGTTCCAGGATGAGTTTGGTATGTTTGGCGGTCGTCGCCTGGATAATCTCGAAGTACGCTTCCACGTCCGTGGCGACGTATAGCCGGCCGCCCGGCTGCAACACTTGCTCGCAGGCAGCGGCGAAGTCGGGCTGATAGACGCGGCGCTTGCGATGCCGTTGCTTCCACCAGGGGTCCGGGAAATAGACGTGGACTGCCTGCACGGAACCCGCCGGCACCTGTTTCGCCAGGAAGTGCCGGGCATCCGTGCAGACGAGCCGAACGTTGTTCAGCGTCCGCTTGGCAATGCGATTGGCGACGAAGAACTGTAGTTTGCGCGCGATCTCGACGCCCAGGAAGTTCACCTCCGGGCAAGCTTGGCTGGCTTTCACCAGGAACAGCCCCTTGCCGAAGCCCACTTCAATCTCGACTGGCCGGTCGTTGCCGAACACCGCCGGCCAGGCAATCGCGCCGGAGTCCGGCGGCACTTCGAGCAGGTACGGAACCAGTTGCTCGCGCGGCAAGCGAATGACCCGCCGGACGCTCACGTTGCGCTCCTCTTCAGGGGCATGCCAATGATGTCGCCGTGGAAAACCATGGTCGATTCCACGAAACCCTGCACATGGCAATTGACTTGCCGCCGATGCAGCTTGATCGCCTTGCCAATCAGCACCAGTCGGACGCCTGGACGCACCGGGGCGCGAAAACGCACGTTTTCCATGCCGCCGAAGCCGACGAAATCGCAGTCCAGCACTTTTTGGCTGCCGATGTAATACGAACACAGCTGCGCTGCCGCCTCGCACATGACCACTCCGGGCAAGAGCGGATAACCCGGCATATGCCCGCGCACCCAGAACTCGTCGTCGCGCACGTCCTTGTAGCCGGCCAGCAGGTGCTGCGCCGGGTCGAGCAAGAGGATGGCGTTGAGGTGTTCCATCTCGAAGCGCTGCTGGTTGACGCGACGGACGCCTTCCTGGTCGGCGACGAGCTTGGTGTGATCCAGCTGGGCCGGGTCGAGCAGCAACGGTGGCGGCATGGCAATGGTCCTCGGCCTGCTCGGGCGAACCTGCTGGTCAGCGATATCGTTTGTCCTCGTAGGGTCCGCTGTGCGGACCACGAACGACTTCGACGATGGTCGTTCAATGGCCCGCACAGCGGACCCTACGCAGTTCACTTCGGTAGTGCTTAGATAGCAACTCGCTTGCATCGCTGTCAAGTCGCCGCTGCCCTTGACGGCCCTATCCACGAGTCTACACTAATTTAGGTGCGTTCATACCTTCGCGGGAGTCTGCCGTCATCATGGAAGCCGAGTCCGCCACGTCGAACCCTGGGGAGTCGGCCGAGGGGCTGCCGCCGGTGATGCCGCCTTCCAGCCGGCACATCGTCCAGATGTTCGTGGTGCCCGGCCTGATCGTCGGCGGCGTGGTGCTGCTCGGTCTGTTCTGCTCCGGCGCGTTCGGCTGGATGTTCGGCTTCGGCCATGCCCAGACGCCGGAAGCCTTCCTGCAGCGGCTCGACGATCCCAACACGGACGTCCGCTGGCGGGCCGCCAACGACCTCGTCCAGGTGCTGAAACGCGACGACGAGCTGGCTTCCAATCCCGACCTCGGCTTCAAGCTGGCCGACCTGCTGACCCAGGAACTGGACCAGATTGCCTTCGACGAGAAATCGCTGGGCGAACGCTTGGCCAAGCTGTCGGCCAAGGACCAGGAGCAGGAACGGCAGAAGCTCAAGGGCCGGCGCGATTACGTCCGCTTTCTGAGCGCTTGCCTGGCCACCATGACCTTGCCGATCGGCGTCGAGCCGCTGAAGAAGATGGCGACGCTGCCCGGCGCCGATCCCAAGCCGACCGCCCAGATGCGCCGGCATGCGGTCTGGATGCTCGCCAACCTCGGCGACAACCTGAAGCGCTTCAAGGGCGACCCGGACACAAGCTACAAGGGGCTGTCCGCCGCCCGCCAGGAAGCGGTGCAGGCCCGCGTGCAGCAGGAAGCCGACAGCACCACCGGCCTGCGCCGCCAGCTGGCCGAGCAGACGGTCAGATACCTCAAGGACAACCAGTACGAGCTGGGCGTGATCGCCGCCCTGGCCGAATGCGCGCAGGCCGACGATCCCGACCTGCGCAAGTTCACTGCTTTCGCGCTCACCTTCTGGATGGGCAGCCCCCAGGAAAACCAGCTGGCCGAGCAAACGTTGCTGGCCCTGTCCCGCGACGACGGCCGGGGCGTGCGGATTGTTCTCGACAAGAATGATTGAAAATGCACCATCACCGCTTGCTGGTTAGCCTGTTCCTGTTGTTCCTCGCCGGCTGCCAGAAGGCCGCCGAGCTGGCCGCGCCGCCAACCTCGACAGGCGGCGTGCGGCTGGAGATTCAGTACAACGCCATCCGGGCGCTGGCGCATCGCGGCAGCGACGCCATGAAGGATCCCGACCGCCTCGATGTGCTGGCCGACATGCTCGACGAGGGGAAGCAGCAGCGGCACTTCCGGCTGAAGCTGCAAGACGGCCGGGACGTGCCCGACCAGGGCGAGGCGCAGACCGCGGTCGAATCCGCCCTGAAGGCCATCGCCGTCTTGCACCGCAAGCGGCCGGACATCGACCTGACCCGTCTGCACCCAGCCATCGAGAAAGTCGCCCAGGGCAACAACGAAGTGCTGAAGCAGGAAGCGAAGAAGACGCAGGTCGCTTTGGGGATCAAGTAATCAAGCCGTTTAGCCGCGAGCCGAAGGCGAGCGCTCGGAGGAAACCCATGCCAGCCAGCAAGGAACAGGTCATCGAAGCGCTGCGGAAGGCTTTCTGCATGGAAGTGGAAACCATCACGAATTACCTGGCGAACAGCCTGCACCTGGAAGGCGTCCGCGCCGAGTTCATCAAGCAGGCGCTGGCGGCGGACATCCAGGGCGAACTGCTGCATGCCCAGCAACTCGGCAACCGCATCAAGCAGCTGGGCGGCACGATTCCCGGCAGCCTGGAGCTGAAGTTCGATCAAAAGGCATTGCAGCCGACCGAAGACACCACCGACGTGCTGCACACCATCAAGGGAGTCTTGCAGGCGGAACAGGACGCGATCAGCCACTATCGCTCGATCATCAAGCTGACCGACGGCGACGACTACGTCACCCAGGACCTGGCCATCACCATCATGTCCGACGAGGAAGGCCATCGGCAACAGTTCGAGGGCTTCCTCAAGGAATACTCGAAGAAATAGTCCGGCTTCTCCGACCCGACTTTCTCCACCAGCAAGGATGCGATTTCGTGGAAACCACCTTCATCGTCGGCGCGGGCGGCATTGGCTGCGCGGTCGGCTACGCGCTGCGCGCCGCCGGATTGTCCATCACGTTCGTGGATGCGGACTCGGCCAAGATCGGTGACGGCCGCCGGTATGGCGTGCGCGTCAACCACTTGCCGCCACTGCGCGCGGACTTCATCCGCTTCGACGACTGGCAGCCCAGTGCTGACGCCACCGTGCTGCTCTGCACCAAGTGCTACGATAACGCGGCGGTGCTGGAACGCTTGCCGGCTGCCGTGCAGCTGCTGCCCATCCAGAACGGCTTCGATCCGATTCTGGATGCGCGAGGGCATGCCTGGGAAGGCATCGCCTCGTTCGTCTCGGAATGCCGGCCCGGACAGATGCACACTTTCATCACCCGCAAGGGCAAGCTGCACCTGGGACAACGTCCAGCGAGCCGGTCGCGTCAGCGGCCGGAGTCAACGGCCGCCCCGCTCGCCGGGCTGCAACGCACCTCGCTGTTCAAGACGGTCCCGGTTCCGGACATCCTGCCGTACAAGTACACCAAGCTGATGTACAACGCGGCCATCAGTCCGCTGGCCGCCGCCGCCGGCCTGGACAACGGCGAACTGCTCTCCGTGCCGCCGGCGCGCGCGTTGTTCTTCGGATTGTTGCGAGAGAACTACGCGATCCTGAAGGGGGCGGCAATTCCGCTGGTGAAGATCGGCTCGTTTCATCCGGACACGGTGCAGTGGATTTTGCGGCATCAACTGGTCGCCAACAGCCTGGCCTGGGCCTTCTATCCGTCGCTGCGCGGCTCGTACTGCTCGATGTCGGGCGACCTGCCGAAAGGCCGTACGGAGATTGATAATTACAACGGGCATTTGCTCGAACTGGCAGACGGGCGGCCCTGTCCGCTGAATCGCAGGGTTTACGACCTGGTGAAGCGGATGGAGCAGGAACGCTGTCAGCCGAAAGTATCCGTGCTGGCGAGCGTGGGGCAAGGCGGCGGCCATCATTGGTCTGGAATAGCTGATAGCTGATAGCTGATAGCTATCAGCTATTTATTCGCTGCCAGCGCGCAGATGTTCGATCAGCGACTCATACCGAGCACCGTGCCCCTCGATCTCGATCCACCGCGCCGTCTCGCCAACCGGCGTGATGGTGATGGTCAACCGCTCCGTCGGCAGCAGGCCGATCACCCGATCCGCCCATTCGATCAGGCAGACGCCGTCGCCCTCGAAATACTCGTGGACGCCCAAATCGGCGAACTCGGCGGGGTTCTTCAGACGGTAAGCGTCGAAGTGATAGATCGGCAGGCGGGCGTCGTATTCCTGGATGAGGACGAACGTGGGACTGCTGACGGCCCGGCTGTCGTCGATCTCCAGCCCCTCGGCGATGGCGCGAACCAGGTGGGTCTTGCCCGCGCCCAGCGGGCCGATCAGGGCGACGACCGCGCCGGGAAAGAGCAGCGGTCCCAGGCGTCGGCCGAAGGCGGTGGTGGCGGCCAGGTCGGAGATGTCCAGCGACCAGCAGTTGGCCATGAGTGACCATCAATGTTTAGCCGCGAGCCGGAGGCGAGCGCTACGACGCAGCGACTCGCCTCCGGCTCGCGGCTAAACGGTGGAAAACGATTACGCCGATGCCTTCTTGTGTTCCTTCTCGGCCTTCAGCCTCAGGTAAGCCTGGATGAAGTCGTCCAGCTCGCCGTCGAGGACGTTCTGCACCTGCGGCGTTTCGACGTTGGTGCGGCGGTCCTTGACCAGCGTGTACGGCTCCATGACGTAGTTGCGAATCTGGTTGCCCCAGGCCACCTCGCCTTTCTCGTCGTACTGCTTTTCAACCACGGCCAGCTGTTTCTGCTCCTCGATCTTGTAGAGCTTGGCCCGCAGCATCTTCCAGCACATGTCGGCATTCTTGTGCTGGCTGCGCTCGCTGCGGCTTTCCGCGACGACGCCGCTGGGATGGTGGATCAGGCGGACGCCGCTTTCCGTCTTGTTCTGGTGCTGGCCGCCGGGACCGCCCGAACGGAACGTCTGGCGTTCGACGTCCTCGGCCTTGATGTCGATATTGATGGTGCCGTCGATTTCCGGCGTCACGTCCACGGCAGCAAAGGAAGTTTGGCGGCGGGCATTGGAATCGAACGGACTGATCCGCACCAGACGATGCACGCCCGCTTCGCTCTGCATGTAGCCGTAGGCATAGTCGCCGACGAGCCGCAGCGTGGCCGAGCGGATGCCCGCTTCCTCGTTGCGCAGTTCATCCACCAGTTCAGCCTGGAAGCCGTTGCGCTCGGCCCAGCGCGAGTACATGCGTACCAGCATCTGCGCCCAATCGCACGCCTCGGTGCCGCCGGTGCCGGCCTGGATGCGCAGGAAAGCGTTGCTGGCGTCCTGGGCGCCGCTCAGCATGGCGCGCAGCTGGAAGTCGTCCAGTCGGCGTTCGAGCTTGCCCAACTCGGCCGTCAGTTCGCCCTCCAGACTGTCATCCTCCGCGCAGAGTTCGGACAATGCCTGCAAATCGCCGGCGGCAACCTGCATTTCCTCGAACGGCTTGAGTAAGCCGTTCAGCGGTTTGAGCGACTGAATGACTTGCTGGGCTTTTTCCTGGTTGTCCCAGAAATTCTGCAACCCCATCTGCTCGGTGAGCTTGGCGCGCTGCACCTGCTTGCTGGGGATGTCAAAGAGAGTCCCGCAGCTGAACCAGGCGGGCCAGGACTTCTTCGGTGCGGCGGCGCAGTTCGACGTTCATGACATGCCTTTCGCGGTTGGGAGCGAGCGAACGGGGCGATAACTCATAGCATAGCAGAAACAGGACACCGGCGACAATTCCGGGTTCGCACGGGCCGGTTGACCCGAAGCGCGCAACCCATAGTTTAGCCGCGAGCCGGAGGCGAGCGCTGAGTCGCA
>JAGVLI010000444.1 GCA_020054355.1 Planctomycetales bacterium
CGCTTCGGAGAAGCGTGGAGCGATTCAACGCTTCTCCGAAGCGTCGCGAACCCACAAAACGCAACGATCATTTTCGGGCCGCATCGAACAGCGTGACTTCGTCGATGAACAGGTTTACCTCTTGGTTCCCGTCCGATTCGACAAAGAAGAAGAGGTCATCCACCCGGTGGCCGGCGGCGAACGGCGTCTTGCCGCCGTCGTTGCGGCGGGCGTCCTTGGTGAAATCCAGGTACTGCCAGTTCCAGACATTGGGCTTCAGGTCTTGCAGGCGGATGTGGCGGTTATCCTTGTCGGTCACGTCGAAGACCTGCACGGTCATGGCCGAGGCTCCGCTCAGGTGATAGCGAAAGCGCAGCTTGGTCTGCTCGCCGACGGGGCGGTCCGGCTTGATCTGCAAGCGAATCCACTTGCCTTTGCCTTCTTTCTTCGGCACGGCCTTGGCCACGCCCCAGTACGCGCCTTCCGGCGCGCCCTTGGTCTTGGTGACGATCTCGAACTCGCCGGGCCAATACTTGTCCTTGGACTTGGCGTCGATACCGGTGTCGAAAGCGGCCAGGAAGATCACGCGGTTCGGGAACGGTTCTTTCTCGGCGGGCAAGTCGGGGTCTTCCGCGAAGAAGATCAGGTCGTCGAGCAACAATTCGTATTCCTTGCCGTCCTTGGGCTTGCCGACGAAGATCTTGAAATCGTCCATGCGCTCGCCTTCCTTGAAAGGCACGCCGGGCTTGCCGTCGTTGCGCTGTCCGTCGCGGCTGAAGTTGAGCGTCGCTTCCGACCATTTGCCGTCCGTCAGGCCGGTGACGCGGATGTGGTTGTTGTCGTTGCTCGACAGGCTGTAGTGCTGAAAGGTCGCCTCGGTGCCGCCCTTGAGGTAGTACCGGCAGTACAGCTTGTTGACCTTGCCCATCATCGGGCCGGGCACCGGATTGACGCCGGTCATCAGGGCGCTGAAATTCTTGTACGGCTTCTCGCTGACACCCAGCGCGGTCATGTTGCCGGGATAGGCCGGCAGGTTCTTCTTCTCCGGCGGGCCGAACCAGGCATAGTCCGGCGTCTGGCCTTCAAAGTCGCACGCGGCCCAGATGCGCTGCGGAAACGCGGCCGGTCGGATTTCTTCAACCTTGGCCTGGCCCCGCGTGCGCGGCGGGTCAGCCGCCTTCTTGGCATCATCCTGAGCGGCCTTCAGGCCGCTGAACCAAACGGCAACCGCCAGGATACCGCCCAACCAAACAATCCGAGGTGGCATGTCAGTTCTCCGCTGGCAGGCAAAACTCATCCGGCTCGCCGCGCGGCTATTGTCCGCCCCGTCCCCTCCGCCGACAAGCGCATTCCGCAAACCATAGTGCGGCAAGTACCGACGGCAAATTCCTGCACCGATCCGCCGGAAGATCGAGTAAAACATCAGGACGACCGTTGCCCACGTCTGGAGCCGCACGCGATGTCCGATCGCCACCTGGAACCAGAGAGATTGCTGGCGGAGAACGCAGCGCTGCGCCGACGGCTTGCCGTGCTGGAAAGCCAGCTGGACCAGCAACGGACCGATCGTGACCAGCTGGCCGTGCAAGTCCGCAACCTGGAAGACCTCCTGCAAAGCTACCCCGCGCTGATCTGGGAATCGAACGCCCAGGGCCGGCGCACCTTCGTCAATCAGTGCTGGCTGGCCTTTACCGGTCGGCCCGCCGGCCAGGAACTGGCCGAGGGCTGGCGGGACGGCTTGCACGTCGATGACCTGGCCGCCGTCGCGGACACCTATCGCCGCGCCCAGGCCGCGCAGAATCCCTTTCAACAACAGTATCGCCTGCGGCGCAGCGATGGACTCTATCGCCACATCCTGGAGCAGGGCATTCCCCGGCGAACGCCGGACGGCCGATTCGCGGGCTTTCTCGCCCTGGCGTTCGACATCACCGAGCATACCCAATGGCTGGACGTGCTCCGCGAGAGCGAGCTGCGCTTCCGGGCCATCTTCGACAAAGCCCCCGTAGGCATCGAGCAGGTCGCGCCCGACGGCCGGCTGCTGACCATCAATCCGCACCTGGCCAACTTGCTCGGTTTTTCCGCCGACGAATTGCTCCAGCTGACTGTGCGGGACATCACCGACCCCGAAGACGTCGAGGCCGATTTCAACCTGGCGCAACGACTGCTGGCGGGCGAGATCGATTCGTATACCCTGGAAAAACGCTACCGGACCCGCGCCGGCGCGTCGATCTGGATTCAGGCGACCTGCTCGGCGGTGCGCACCGCCGCTGGCGAACCGCTGTACCGGCTGTCCGTGGTCCAGGACATTACCCAGCGCCGCCGGGCCGCCGAGGAACTGCGCCGCAGCGAAGCTCGCTTCCGCGCCGTCTTCGACCAGGCCGCCGTCGGCATTTCGCTCGTCGGCGCGGATGGGCGGTTTCTCGCGGTCAATCAACGGCTGTGCGAATTGCTCGGCACCGAACGGGATGAACTGCTCCAGCTGACGTTCATGGAGATCACCCATCCCGACGAGCTGATGGAGGATGTGGAGCAATCCGGAAAATTGCTCGCCGGCCAGATCGACTCCTATTCCCTGGAGAAGCGCTACCTCCGCCGCGACGGCACGCCGGTGTGGGTGTCGCTGACCAGCTCGGCGGTGCGCGGCGGCGACGTGCAGCCGCTGTACCGCGTCAACGTGGTGCAGGACATCACCGAGCGCAAGCGCGCCGAGGAGCAGTTGCGGCAAAGCGAGGAACGGTTCCGCCAGCTGGCCGAGAACATCCAGGAAGTCTTCTGGATCACCAGCGCCGACGGCTACGAGCTGGTCTACCTCAGTCCCGCCTACGAAGCGATCTGGGGCCGGGACAGCGAGCGCATCTACCGGCGGCCGATGAACTGGCTGGACGACATCCATCCCGAGGACCGCGAGCGCGTCAAGGCCGCCTTCGCCATCAACGCGCCGCTCGGCCAGTACGACGAGGAATACCGCATCGTCCGGCCGGACGGCGGCATCCGCTGGATTCGCGACCGGGGCTTTCCCATTCTGGACCAGGCGGGGCAAGTGTACCGCATCGCCGGCATCGCCGAGGACGTCACCCACCGTGTGCAGGCGGAGGAAGAGCGGCGGCGGCTCGAAGCGCAGATCCAGCAGGCCCAGAAGCTGGAAAGTCTGGGCGTACTGGCCGGGGGCATCGCTCACGATTTCAACAACCTGCTGACCGGCGTGCTCGGCAACGTCAGCCTGGCGCAACTGGACCTGCCGACGGACTCGCCGGCGCGGCAGCCGATCCAGCAAATCGAAACGGCGGCGCTGCGGGCTGCCGACCTCACCAAGCAGATGCTCGCCTACTCCGGCAAGGGGCGCTTCGTCATCCAGCCGATCGACCTGTCGCGGCTGGTCGAGGAAATGGCCAACTTGCTGCTCACCGTGATTTCCAAGAAGGCGGTGATGCGCTTCGAGTTCGCGCCCGACCTGCCGAGCATCCTGGGCGACGCCACCCAGGTCCGCCAGATCGTGATGAACCTGATTACCAACGCTTCCGACGCCATTGGCGACCGCAGCGGCGCGATCGCTATCCGCACCGGCGTCATGGAAGCCGACGAGGACTACCTGGCCGCCACCGACGTCAAGGATCGGCTGCCGCCCGGCAACTACGTTTACGTGGAGGTGGCGGATACCGGCTGCGGGATGGACGAGGCGACGCTGGCCAAAATCTTCGATCCCTTCTTCACCACGAAATTCGTCGGCCGAGGGTTGGGGCTGGCGGCGGTGCTGGGTATCGTCCGGGGTCATCACGGGACCATCAAGGTGTGCAGCGAACCGGAGCGCGGCTCCAGCTTCCGGGTGCTCTTCCCTTGTTCGGACTTGATCGACGTCGCGCCCGGCGAACCGCCCCCGGCAGAGACAGCCTGGCACGGCAGCGGCGCGGTGCTGGTCATCGACGACGAGGAAACCGTGCGGGCCGTGGCCTCGCGCATCCTGGAAAAGGCCGGCTTCCGGGTGTTGCTGGCCGCGGACGGCCTGGAGGGCGTGGCGGCCTTTCGACTGCACCGCCACGAGGTCGTTGCCGTGGTCCTCGACCTGACCATGCCCCACATGGGCGGCGACGAAGTCTTTCGCGAGCTGCGCCAGCTGCAGCCGAACGTGCGCATCGTGCTGATGAGCGGCTACCACGAGCAGGAAGTCGTCAATCTGTTCGCCGGCAAGGGACTGTCGGGCTTCGTGCAGAAGCCCTTCCGCGCGGGCGATTTCCTGGCCGTGCTGCGCAAGGCGCTGGAGCCGGCGTAATGAACGGGGACCGCGAAACCGCAAGCGGCGGATTGGCGAAGATTGTTTGACCTTCGCGTTGGTCCGCTTTACGCTGTCCGCTGTCCGTGCAGTCCTCCGCAAACTTCACACCGCGAGGCCTCTCACCATGAAGCGCATCTGCCACCTCGTCCTGGTCGTGCTGGCGGCGACCGCCGCCGGCTCCTGGGCCGCGGAACCCGATCCCTCCCGCATCTTCAAGGAAGGAGAGCTGCCGCAGGACGCGCGGCTCGGCAAACCCAAGGACTACAACGGCTATTTCCCCTGGACGCCGCCGACCAGCAAGGCAGCCTGGGAAGCGCGTCGCCAGGAAGTCCGCGAACAGGTGCTGGTGGCCAACGGACTCTGGCCGCTGCCGGCGAAGACGCCGCTCAATGCGGTGATTCACGGCAAGATCGACCGCGACGGCTACACCATCGAGAAGGTCTTCTTCGCCAGCTATCCCGGTCATTACGTTTGCGGCAACCTCTATCGGCCCAAGGGCAAGAGCGGCAAGCTGCCGGCGGTCCTGTCGCCGCACGGCCACTGGGCCAACGGCCGATTCTTCGAGGCCAATGAGAAGGCGGTCGAAAAGGAACTGGCGAGCGGCGCCGAGAAGACCAAGGAAGGCGCGCGCTATCCCTTGCAGGCGCGGTGCGCGATGCTGGCGCGGCTGGGCTGCGTGGTGTTCCACTACGACATGGTTGGCTACGCCGACAGCCAGCAGATCAAGCACCGCGCGGGCTTCCTCGATGTGCAGTCCGAGCTGCGTTTGCAGAACTTCCTCGGCTTGCAGACCTGGAACAGCATCCGCGCGCTCGACTTCCTGACCGGCCTGCCGGACGTCGATCCCCAGCGGGTGGGTGTCACGGGGGCGAGCGGCGGCGGCACCCA
>JAGVLI010000209.1 GCA_020054355.1 Planctomycetales bacterium
GTCTACCAGCGGCCCGGTAAGATGTGGTCGTTCCGCGAAGGACTACGGCTGCTGGTCGAGGCGCTGCGCGACCGGCTGGCCCGGCCACCCTTGGTAAATGTTGCCGTTCGGCGCATCGAACGCCCGAAAAACGGCGAACCCGGCTGGCTCGTCCGTGGCGATGGACAGGAACACTGGCCGGCCGACGCCGTCATCCTGGCTTGTCCCGCTTACCGGCAGGCGGCTATCCTGGCCGACCACGACGCCGAGCTGGCCGACCGAATTGGCGGCATCGCCTACAACCGCATCGCCGTGGTGGCCCTGGGCTTTCGCGGGCAAGACGTAAACCAGCCGCTGGATGGCTTTGGCTACATCGCCCCACAGCGTACCCGGCGCGATCTGCTCGGCGTGCAATGGTGCTCGACCATCTTTCCGGCACGGGCTCCCGCCGGCATGGTGCTGCTGCGAGCGCTCTGTGGGGGATGGAACCGGGCCGAGGTCGTCGGCTGGGAGGATGACCGGCTGCTCGACGCGGTGCGCGGCGAATTGCGACTGGCGCAAGGGATCACGGCTGCTCCGGTGTTTCACCGGATCGTGCGCTGGGACCGGGCCATCCCGCAATACCTCGTCGGTCATCTGGAGCGCGTCGCCTGGATCGAAGCCCGTGCGGCCCAGCATCCCGGCCTGTTCCTGACGGGCAACGCCTATCGCGGCATCGCCCTGAACGATTGCACGGAGCAGGGGCAGGTGATTGCTGAGCGCGTCGGTTGTTTCCTTGCGTCGCCCAACCAATGACACAATACCAATCACTGTGTCTGGACTATTCTCTCGCCAGGATTCCTTGACTTCATCCCTCCCAGAGCGGAAGATACCAGCGTAGTCCAAGCTGGACTCCTGCCAGACATTTACCCCACCGCCTCCCGCGCTCCTACCGGAGACCTGCCATGCTGTCCCTCCTTGGCTCCCGCAGCCGCTTTTGTGATGGACTGACGCGTCGTTCCTTCCTGCAAGTCGGCAGCCTGGCCCTTGGCGGCCTCACTCTGCCCAAGCTGTTTCAGGCCGAAGCGCAGGCCGGCGTGCAGCGCTCGCACAAGTCGGTCATCATGGTTTATCTGTCGGGCGGTCTGGCCCACCAGGACACTTTCGACCTGAAGCCGAATGCTCCCGCTGAAATCAAGGGCGAATTCAAGCCCATCGATACGAATGTTCCCGGCATCCAGATCGGCGAACACTTGCCGCGCCTGGCCGCCAACATGGACAAGATGGCGCTGGTCCGCTCCATCGTCGGCCTGCGGGACGAGCACAGCAGCTTCCACACGATGACCGGCTACGGCATGAGCGAGACGCAGCGGAGCAACAAGCCGCACGTCGGCGCGGTCATCGCCAAGGCCCTGGGGCAGGTCGATCCGGTGGTGCCGGCCTTCGTCGATCTGTTCCCGATCATGCAGCACAAGCCGTACAACAGCCCGGCTGCCGGCCCGCTCGGCCGCATGGCCAACCCAGTGAAGCTCGACGGCAACGACCTCGACGTGATGAAGCCGCAGGGTCTGACCTTGCAGCACCTCGACGAGCGCCGGCAGTTGCTCGAAAAGCTCGACGGCATGCGCCGCGACAGCATGGACATCTACTACCAGCGGGCTTTCGACGTGCTCTCGTCGAACAAGCTGGTCGAAGCCCTGGACGTGGAAAAGGAACCCGTCAAGGTTCGCGACCGCTATGGCCGAGGCTCGCCCAAGCATCAGGGCGACGGCGCTCCGCAATGGAACGACCAGCTGCTGACTGCCCGCCGGCTGGTGGAAGCCGGCGCCCGCTGCGTCACGGTGGCCTACGGCTTCTGGGACACGCACGGCCAGAACTTCCGCTCACTCAAGAGCAGGCTGCCCTTGTTCGACCAGGGCATCTCCGCCTTGATCGAGGACATCTATCAGCGCGGCCTGGACAAGGACGTGACCGTCCTGGTTTGGGGCGAATTCGGTCGGACTCCGAAGATCAACAAGGACGCTGGCCGCGATCACTGGGCGCCGGTCAACGGCGCGCTGCTGGCCGGCGGCGGCATGAAAACCGGCCAGGTCATCGGCTCCACCGACAAGGACGCCGCCTACGCCAAGGACAATCCGATCCACTATCACGACGTGCTGGCCACGGTTTACCACAACTTGGGCATCGACCCCCACGCGATGGTCACGGATGTGAGCGGCCGCCCCATGCCGATCCTGCCCAGCACGGTGCAGCCGATCCCCAAGCTCAACGGCTAGTCCGGGTTGCTTTTTCCGACCGATCTTTCGACAATGGCTGGCGGCGCGATTGCGCCGCCAGTTTTTTTGGGAGCCAGCAGACGCCCATGACGGAAGCACAGCGCCGCGGTCGCCGTATCGTTCGGCTGCATATTTGCATCATGCTGGTGGTGTCGGTCATCGGAATCGTTGGTGCGTGGTCGGTTGCGAACGATCCCACGCGGTTCCCCAAATCGATTGTTCGATCCATCATCACGGTCGTACTCTGCTGGTGGATGTACAGCGGCAATCGCCTGGCACGCTGGATCATGATCGTGCTGTTGTGCCTGGGCGGCGCAAGCGCTTTCGCCCTGTCCTTGCGCGATGAACTGTTCGCGCAAATCATGGGGTTTGCTCTGGCGGTTTTCTATATGGCTTTTGCTTGGCTTTTGCTCTGGTCCGACACGGTGAATCAGTTCCTGGCCTACCAGCGGGGTGAGCGCCCGCCCGACTGAACCGATCTCCATATCTCGGGCACGAGGCCCTTTCATGGATGAACCCATCGCCGTCACGGCAGGCGGCGTGCACTGGCTGATTCGCCCCGATTGCCGTCAGCTGCTCGGTCCCGACGGCCTGCGTCTGGAAGAATGGCTGCAATCCGGTCAGGCGCGCATCGTCAAGCACGGGCCGCATCGCACCGTCTACCGCGTCGCCCTGCCCGGTCTCGAGGTGTACGTCAAGCACTATCGGCTGATGGACCTGCGCGCCTGGCTGCGGGAGTTGGTGCGGCCCGCCAAGGCGTTCGCCGAATATCAACGGGCGCTGGCCGTGGCCGCCCGGCAGGTGCCGACAGATCGGAAGAGCA
>JAGVLI010000911.1 GCA_020054355.1 Planctomycetales bacterium
CCTGGCCCTGGCCCGCGGCCGGGAGCAAACTGCCCATGTCTGGGTCGAAGCCTGGCTGCGCGACCACTGGCTGCCGATGTGTCCGTTCGCCCAGCATTTCGGCCGGCTGCCGCGCACCTATCTCGTCTTCAGCTTCAACGACGCGAACCTGGCGCGCGGCCGAAAGCTGCAAAACCTCGACTACGCCTTCCTGGTGGAACGGCTCGCGGCGGAAAGCGCCGAACCGTCCGCCGAGCCGTCGCTTGCCCGGCGCTTCTTCACGTTCTGTTCGTTCCATCCCTTGCAGCCCGCCGAGCAACGCCTGGTGGTCTTCCTGCTCCTGTTGCCCCTGGCGGCCCTGATCGTTTGCATCTTCCGCAACGTCATCGGCCTGGGCAGCTTCGGCACCTTCGCCCCGGCGCTGCTGGGTCTTTCCTTCCGCGAGCTGCACAGCTTGCCGGGCATTCTGGTCTTCGTCTCGATCGTGCTCACTGGCTGGCTGCTGCGCCGTGCGCTGGACCGCTATCACCTGTTGCAAGTGCCGCGCATGGCCCTGATGCTCAGCCTGGTGGTCCTGGTGCTGATCTCGGCCGTGGTGCTGGCGGCGCATCACAACCTGCCGGCCACGCGCTACGTCGCCCTGTTTCCCATCGTCATCCTGGTCGGCATGATCGAACGCTTCTGGACCCTGGAAACCGAGGACGGCACCACCACGTCGTTCCGAACGCTGCTGGCTACCATGTTCATCGCCACCGTCATCGGCTTGCTGCTCGGCCTGCGCGCCGTCGAGACGCACATGTACCGCTATCCGGAAACGCTCGGCCTGGTCATGGCGGTGCAATTGCTGATCGGCCGCTACACCGGCTATCGCTTGCTGGAGCTGTACCGCTTCCGGGACTTCTTGCAGGAACCGCCGGAAGAGGAGGAGCCGGACCTGCTGGACACGCGGAACGTGGCCGCCCTCAAGGTCCGGGCGCTGGAAGGCATCCGCCCGCCGTTGAATCGCGCCTGACCCAAGACGGCCGCTCGCGGCTTCGCACGCCCGTTGCATTTCATTTCACTGACACCCCCCTTTCCAGTCTCAATGAGATGCGATAAGGACTAGTGGTCACTATCATCTCGTTGCCAGGCGGAGAGCCTGGGAACGAGGGAGGACGACCCATGCACTGGCTCTTCGGCGCCGGCCGTTTGAAACGACTCGGCATTCTTGGTATGAACCGCCGCAACGCGGCCTGCATCCTGGACCACAATCCGCGCGAGCGCTATCCGATCGTCGATGATAAGCTGCGCATGCGCGACCTGTGCCAGGACATCGGCGTGCCCACGCCCACCGTCTACACGGCGGTGAAAGCGCACTCGGAGCTGCGCCGCCTGCCGCAATTGCTGGGGCCGCTGACCGACTTCGTCCTCAAGCCCAATCGCGGTTCGGCCGGGCGCGGCGTGCTGGTCATCCTCGGCCGCGACGGACCGTGCTTCGTCCGCCACAACGGCGAACGTCTGACGCTCGACGCCATCCGCCAGCACGTCTCCGACTTGCTCTCCGGCATGTACTCGCTGGGCGGGCGGCCGGATCAAGCGATCGTCCAGCAGCGCGTGCTGCTCCATCGCGATTTCGAGCCGATCTCGCACAAGGGCATTCCCGACATCCGCGTGGTGCTCTACCGCGACGAGCCGGCGATGGCCATGCTGCGGCTGCCAACCAAGGAATCCAACGGCCGGGCCAATCTCCATCAGGGCGGCATCGGCGCCGGCGTCGAGCTCGACAGCGGTTTCACCAACCACGCGGTCCAGCACAACCGCTTCATCGAACGCCATCCGGACACCGGCCAGCGGCTGGTCGGCCATCAGGTGCCGTACTGGGGCAAGGTGCTGGAGATGTCGCGGCGGGTGGCGGCGGCGGTGGGACTGGGCTATGTCGGCGTGGATATCGTCGTCGACGCCCGCGAAGGCCCGCTGCTGCTGGAAGCTAACGCTCGGCCGGGCCTCGCGATCCAGATCGCCAACGGCAAGGGACTGATGCCGCGCCTGGAAGAGATTGACGCGGAGAAAGCAACGCTGTCGTTTAGCCGCGAGCCGCAGGCGAGCGCTGTTCGCCGCAAAAGCGCCTAAGCTGTCAGTTGCCGGGTACGGGCCTCATGCGTCCGCAACGTGGAATTGACTAGGGCATTCCGGTGAATCGAATGGCCCCGCTTGAGCTAGACGTGTTCAGTACGGTTTCGTGCGAAAAAGCCCAAATTGGCTGACAGCTAACAGCTATTAGCTGACAGCTAATACACGATATTGATTCGCCCTGCACGGTTAGAATGAACGAATGAAACAAGCCTCGAAGCGCCCGACGTTCTTTGACCAGCTGAAAGATGGCCTGGACGAATGCCTGGCATTCACGCGCGGCGAACTCGCCTTGCGCACCGCAGTCGTCGCCAGCAGCGCTCCCCCAATTTCTCCCCAGGAGATCGCGCGGTTGCGCAAAGCACTCGACCTGTCGCAAGCCGTCTTTGCCCGCGTCCTGAACGTCTCGGTCAAGACCGTGCGGAACTGGGAGCAGGGTGAACGCAAGCCGACACAGGCGGCGCTGCGTCTCTTGCAGGTCATGAAGGCCGAGCCGGACGTGGTGTGCCAGATCGCCGGCCTGGTCAACGGCTCGCGGTCAAGACTCAAGGAAACGGCGGTTCCGTAACACTCGAAGGCTCACCTCGGAAAATCCTTCCGCAGCTGGTTGCCGAAGAGGTTTTCCAGCTTCTTGGGCCACGGCTGGTTGACCTGGACCCAGAACTCGCCGCCGAAGTTGCCCACCTTGAGCAAGAGCTTGTTCTTGCCGGCATTCAGTTTCAGCATGACCACGCGCTGTTCGGGCGGCGGCCAGGGGTCGATGCCCTTGCGCTCGAATTCCTGCTTGCCGTTCAGCCAGACGACCAGCCAGTCGTCCGCGTGGACATAGAGCGGCAACTCCAGTGCCTGGTCCACGTCGATCTCCCGGTAGAGATAGACGCAGGGGCCGAGCTGCGCCAGGAAGGCCGCCCCGCTATAGGTTTCCAGCTCGACGGTCTTGCCCAGCTGCATGGCCGGAAACTCCCTCCAGCCGATCTTGCCGCCCCGGCCCTGGTAACTTCGCTTCAAATCGATCTCGGTCTCCGGCGGGTTGTCCTTGCCGAACTCGAAGAAGCCGATCGAGTACCACTTGCCTTCGAGCGTGGGATAGCCGGCGGATTTGAGCGTGGCCAGCACGGTTTCGTCCCGCGTGCCCATCTTGACGTAGGTCGGCCCCGCCGGCTGCGTGGCCTTGGCCGTGGTCTTGCCCTTGTCGGCGGATTTCTGGGAGCTGTCTCCGTCGCTATTTTTCAGAATCATCAAGAAGATGCCGCCGGTGCAGCACATGAGGAACGGCAGCGCCATGCCGATGCCCAGCCAGAGCAAGCGCGAAGGGTTGCGCCCGGCCTGGATGCCTCGCTGGGTCTCGGGACCATTGGCGGCCAGCGTCGGGCCGTCGGCCAACGCCGTGCTGATGTTGGCCATCGGCCGCTGAGATCGGAAGAGCGTCG
>JAGVLI010000873.1 GCA_020054355.1 Planctomycetales bacterium
GGATCAGGGAAGTCGCCGCCGATCCGCGGAAAAAGCAGCTGGCCATTTCCGAGCTGCGCCGCGCGCCGGACGGCAACCCGGAGAGCGGCATCACCGTGCCGGGTTTTTTCCGCAGCTTGGAACTGGGTTCGGTGGAAGACCTGAAACGGAATCGTGTCTGGGACCTGGCGCCCGCGCCCACCCGCACGCAGGTGATCGTCTTCCTGGAAGAGCTGCCGGCCGACCAGGCCGAGCGCGACTGGCTGCTCGATTACATCAAGGAATGGGGCGCTGACCCGCGTCAGCTGCATCACGTCGGCGCTTCCTACTGGTCGGTCTGGTTTCATGTGACCGATCCCCCCTGGATGGTGGCGACGCACGTTTTCATCTGCGTCGTCATCTTCCTGTTCACCATCGGCTGCTGCACGCGCGTGACCTCGGTGCTGACCTGGCTGGCAGCGCTCAGCTACATCCAGCGCTCGCCGGTCACGCTGTTCGGCGGCGATACGATGATGAACCTGCTGCTGCTCTACCTGATGCTCGCGCCCTGTGGGGCGGCCCTGTCCGTCGATCGCTTGCTGGCCCGCTGGTGGACGGTGCGCCGGGCACGGCAAGCCGGCCGGCCCATCCCGGATTGGGAGCCGCCGCAGCTGACTCCCTCGGCCACCTTCGCGCTGCGGCTGATCCAGATCAACTTCTGTATCATCTACCTGGCGTCGGGCACGTCCAAGCTGCTGGGCGGCAACTGGTGGAACGGCACCGCCGTCTATTACACGATGGCCAACTACGAGTTCGCCCCGCTGCGCAACACCTTCTACCTGAACTTCCTGCGCAATATCTGCCAGAACCGTTTCATCTGGGAAGTGATGATGGCAGGCGGCAGTTACGCCACGCTGGCCCTGGAAATCGGCCTGCCGTTCCTGGTCTGGAACCGCCGGCTGCGGCCGCTGCTGGTGTTCTGCTCGCTGTCGCTGCACATCTTCATCGCGGTGTTCATGGGCCTGGTGGCGTTCAGCCTGCTGATGGCGACGATGGTGATGTCCTTCATTCCCGGCAGCACCTTCGAGCCGCTGCTGCGCTGGGCCAGGCACCGGCTGGGCATGGCGGAAGCCGCGCCCCATCGCGGCGATACCGAAACGGCAGTAGCCGCCGACGAGGACGAAGCGCCTGTCGCGGCGGCTCCGGACCAGGAGAAGGGCCGGCGCAAGAAGCACAAGAAGGGCAAGCACGAACCGGAGGAATACGAGAACTCGATAACGGAGAAGCTGCCGTAGCTGGGCGATAGTCGTTGCAAAAATGGGTGACCGCCAACTGCTCGTGAGAGGGGTTGGCGGTCGCTTTGGTTTTGGGGGAGCAAGCGAGTACGGAGTACGAAGTACGGAGTGCGAAGCAGACCTTGTCGGCTTTGGGATTCGCCCCAAGTCTCGGTACTGGGTACTCAGTACTGGGTACTGAATCCTCCCGCGCCGCTACTTCGCCAGCGCCGCCGAGACCGCTTCGGGATTCTCCGCCGCCACCTTCAGTAAGGCGCGCGCCGGACCCTCCGGCCGCCGCCGGCCCTGCTCCCAATTCTGCAAGGTCGCAACGCTGACGCCAATCATCCGCGCGAACTCCGATTGCGACTTCGCCAAACGCCGCCGGATGGCTTTCACGTCCACCGGTTCGTATGCCGTTACGCGGCTGGCCTCGGCTGCTCCGCGCCGGATGGCCCCGGCCTGCTTGACGCTCTCGACCAGATTATCGAAGTCTTGTTTTTTCATCCGAACTCCTCGCGAACCAGGTGGGTCAGTACCCGCACTTGCTGAGCAGTAAGGTCTTCCTGCTCATTCTTCGGATACGAGCCAGACTCCATTTTCCCATGTCAGTCGCATCCGGGCGGCGATCTCTAGCGCCTTGACCTGTTGGATGTCCATTGCCCGCTCCCTGTACTTCGTGGATGGGCGTACAGTCGTTTCTTGGTCAATAGAGTATACTAATTAAGGCATTGATTTTGGAGGTTAATAGGATATACTTTTGCCAAGGGGGCTTTTGTTCAGGTGCGATGTGGCTCAACCGAAGCAGATTGGAATGGTTCAACTTCTGGGCTGCCGATGCCGATGCGGCCATGAATGGCTGCCGCGCGGAGATGAGAAGCCGCGCACTTGCCCGAAGTGCAAGACGCCGAATTGGGATCGGCCGAAGAAGTTTGAGCGAAAAACTGGAGTCCCGCCTCGCTGAGTATCCGAGGAGGGCGAATGGCCGACATGTTTACGCCTGAACGCCGCTCGGACCTGATGAGGCGGATCGGACCCAGGAATTCAGCGCCCGAAATGGCGGTGCGGCGGCTGGTGCATTCCCTGGGGGCGAGGTTTCGGTTGCACCGTAGCGAATTGCCGGGCAAGCCGGACTTAGTTCTGCCGGCCCGCAGGGTGGCGATTTTCGTCCACGGCTGTTTTTGGCACGGCCACGGCTGCCGCCGGGGGAGCCGCACGCGGAGGCCGAAATCGAACACCGACTACTGGAATCGGAAGCTAGATCGAAACGTGGCGCGCGACAAAAGGAACTTGCGTCGCATTCGTGCCCTGGGATGGAAGGCGGTGGTTTTGTGGGAATGCGAAACGGCCGATCTAGCTCGGTTGGAGAGAAAGTTGCGAAGAGTACTGGCCATTCCCAGCCGGCCATAGCTTCGTTTTTTTCTGGAATCGGAGGGTTCGACATTGCATTCCAGCAAGCGGGATTCCGCGTCGCCTACCAGTGCGAAATCAATTCGTTCTGCCGCTCCATCCTCAAAAGACACTGGCCGGACGTTGCGTGCGCGGAAAACATCAAAGAAGTCAAATCCGGATCAGCAGTTCCTATTTCCGATGTTTGGGCCGGAGGATTCCCCTGCCAAGATGTCTCTTTGGCGAGAATGGGGCCGCGAGCTGGGCTTAAGGGGAAACAGTCTGGACTGTTTCATGAATTTGCTCGTCTTCTTGCAGACAGCCGCCCCAGAGTTTTCGTCATCGAAAACGTTCCGGGCCTGCTCTCTTCCCACGGAGGAAGAGATTTCCAAGTCATTATTCGAGCTTTGGCCGAACTCGGGTATGGTGTGGGATGGCGTGTGCTTAACAGCAAAAACTTCGGAGTCCCCCAATCGCGCCAAAGAGTCTTCGTTGTGGGATGCCATCGAGAAGGGCGAGGTGCCGCAGAAATACTTTTTGAGCCCGAACGCTGCGAAGGGAATGATGCGGCGTGCGGATCGAATGGGGAGAAAGTTGTTTCCCCCTTTAAGAGAAGCGTTGGAGATTTTGGCAAAGGGCCAATCGTAAAGGCGATGGCCCACTGCCTCTACGCCTGCTCGGCCCGGCATACCGGCACGGATTGGAGCCGAAACTACGCCTGCTACCCGGATGGGCGCGTTCGCCGATTCGTGCCCGTCGAATGCGAGCGGCTGCAAGGGTTCGAGGACGGTTGGACGATTCCGGACGATCCGAAGTTTCTGAGAGCCGACGATCTCGATTCGCTCCGCTACTACGCGCTAGGCAACGCCGTGACGGTCCCGGTAGCCGCATGGCTGGCCGGCCGCATCATGGCCTACCTCCAAAAGAATTCTTCCGTCAGTTGCTCTGCTCTGGGTTGAACGCTCGCCGCCTCTCTTCTAGGTATGCCTGACTCGGCCAATTGCCCTGGTTTTCCGGCAGACGGCTGCCCTGAATCGCCCCTTGGCATTGCCGTAGGAACTCGGCACTGAATCCCGCGCCGAACGCTGCCACCCTCTCTTCGGCCTCGGGCGGGACGGCCACGGCGTATCCGGAGTCCGTTTTGCGGACTTCAATCAACCCCTCATCGAACGCCCAATGGTGCAGCTTGCAGAGGCATAGTCCGTTTTGAACAACGTCAAGGTCGTAGTGCCGCCAGGGAAGAATGTGGGCGGCGTCCACGCCCGGATTGCCGTCGCCGCCCAGCGGCGGCAGCTGCAGTCCACAAATGACGCACGTTGAGCGATAGGCTTCCCGCATTTGCCGACGAAATCTGGCGCTTTCCGCGCCACGCGCGGCATGCTGCGCCCATTGCCTGACCGACCGCCGGCGAAGCTCTTGCTGCTCAGGGTGGATCGCGTCCAACGGAACCGGCTGGCTGGAAACGTCGGCAATAGCGACGGCTTCGACCAAGGACGGCAACACGTCGCCAGTCGGGGCGTTGCCGACGATACCGAAGTCCCCGGCCGACCGCGCCATTTCCTCCTGGAGTTGCTTGACGACCTCCAAACCCCTTTCCAGGATTGGACCGCCAGCCCTAACCTGTCGTTCATGCTCTGCTAGCAAGCCGCCGATTTCGCCGTTGATGGCGTCCTTCCGATGCCAACACCTGCGGACCAGCTCCAGACGCTCTGCGTAGCGCAGCTCTTCCGCTTGGTACATCGCGTTGCCGACGATGACTTCTCCAATACCGATCCTGAGTGCGTCGGTGCCGACCAGTTCGACCTTATTCAAATTGATGTGCAGTATGCCGTACAAGTCGTCTTGCATCACCGGCCGGTAGTGCCCCCAGCTGCGGTCGGTACGGATCGGCTTCGGCATCAGGAGGACAGCGGCCAGCTGAAGCTGTATGAGCGGCGTCCGAGAACTGGAGTCTATCCGTCGGATAGTCGGCTTTGATCGCGTCCACCGACCTTCAAGTTGGGTGTTTATTTCGAGGCCGCTGCCGAGTTCGACTATGATGCGGCGGTTCAGAACGTCTCGCGGACCAAGGCCGTCAAACTGGTCGCTGAATTCGTACTCGCCACGACCCTGCCTTTTGGCGTCGGCTGAACTCCTGTTGCCGCTGCTCCTCCACGAAATGCGCATGGGCTAGCCCTCCTTGACTAGCCGGCATCTTGCATAACTTGATCGGTTTGGGCAAGATCGTTTTGGGTGGGCGCTATTTCATTTCATCTCAGGCTGATACGTTTCAACCGGCCATTCCGTAGCAAAGCCCGCCCAGGGGTGTCAGTGATATGCAATGAAACGAAACGGCGGTGTGCGAAGCCGCAAGCGGGGAATGCTTACGGCAGCGGGTTGCCGTTCCAGACGCGCACCACCTGGTCCTGCGTGATGGTGATGAGCGCATGGCCGTCCGGGCTGAAGGCCAGGGCGTGGACCGGGCTGCCGTGGCCGCGCAGCGTCAGCACTTCCTGGCCGAAGTTCGCGTCCCAGAGTTTCACCGTTTGATCGTTGCTGGCCGAGGCGATGCGCTGGCCGTCCGGGCTGACGGCGACCTGCGTGATCGCTCCCGAATGGCCCCAGAGCGCGTGCTTTTCCTGGCCGGTGGTCAAGTCCCAGAGCTTGAGTTCGCCGTCGGTTGCCGCTTCCTCGTCCGGCTCGCCCTGGCCATCCGCGCCGCTGACCAGCCAGCGGCCGTTCGGGCCGAA
>JAGVLI010000754.1 GCA_020054355.1 Planctomycetales bacterium
ACTGCCGTGGCCCGCGCCGTCCGCGACCGGCTCATGGACCGCCTGCTGGCAACCGAGGAACGCTACCAGCAAAGCGACGCCAAGCGCATTTACTACCTGTCGATGGAATTCTTGATGGGCCGGTCGCTGCGGAACAACCTCAGCAACCTCGGCGTCTACGAAATCTGCCGCGACCTGCTTCGCGACCTGGGCGTCGATTATCACGCCCTGGAAGAGCGCGAGCCGGACGCCGCCCTGGGCAACGGCGGCCTGGGCCGCCTCGCCGCCTGCTTCCTCGATTCGCTGGCCACGCTCGGCATGCCCGGTTTCGGCTACGGCATCAACTACGAATACGGCCTGTTCCGCCAGGAAATCCTCGGCGGCCAGCAGAAGGAACAGCCCGACAACTGGCTGGCCTTCGGCACGCCCTGGGAGATCGAGCATCCCGCGCAGGCGGTCATCGTGCCGGTCTACGGCCGGATCGAGCACGGCTTCGACCGCTTCGGCAACTACAACCCCATGTGGCTCGACTGGAAGGTCGTCGTCGGCGTGCCCCACGATTTCCCGATCGCCGGCTACGGCGGCAAGACCGTCAACTACCTGCGGCTCTACTCGGCGCGCTCGTCCCGCGACTTCGACATGACCATCTTCAACGACGGCGACTACTTCAAGGCCGTCGAGCAGAAGATGGCCTCGGAAACCATCTCGAAAGTGCTCTACCCGTCGGACGCGGTCATCCACGGCAAGGAGCTGCGCCTGGTGCAGGAATACTTCCTGACCGCCTGCGCCATCCGCGACATCATTCGCCGCTATCTCAAGACGCACGAGGATTTCGAGCAGTTCGGCGAGAAGGTGGCCATCCAGCTGAACGACACCCACCCGACCCTGGCGGTCGCGGAGCTGATGCGCTACCTGGTGGACGAGCGCAGCCTGGACTGGGATGAATCCTGGCGCACCGTGCAGCAGGTCTTCGGCTACACCAACCACACGCTGCTGCCGGAGGCGCTGGAGAAGTGGCCGGTGCCGCTCATGGAATACGTGCTGCCCCGGCACATGCAGATCATCTACGAGATCAACCACCGCTTCCTGGAGCTGGTGGCCAAGGCGTTCCCCGGCGACAACGAGCGGCTGGGGCGCATGTCGATCATCGAGGAAGCCAACCCGAAGCAGGTGCGCATGGCCCACCTGGCGATGGTCGGCAGCCATTCGATCAACGGCGTGGCGGCGCTGCACAGCGAGCTGGTCAAGACCCAGCTGGTGCCCGACTTCTACGCCCTGTGGCCCAAGAAGTTCAACAACAAGACCAACGGCGTCACCCAGCGCCGCTGGCTGCTCGCCTGTAATCCACAACTAGCGGACTTGCTCACGAAGACGGTCGGCGACGGTTGGGTCACCAACCTCGACAAGCTGCGCGACATGGAACCCCGGGCCAAGGACGAGGGCTTTCAGCAGGAATTCCGGCAGATCAAGAAGGCCAACAAGGCGAACCTGGCTCGGCTGATCCAGGACACCATCCACCTCAAGGTGGACCCGGAAACCATCTTCGACGTGCAGATCAAGCGCATCCACGAGTACAAGCGCCAGCTGCTCAACGTACTGCACGTCATCCACCGCTACCTGTGCATCGTCGAGGACGGCCAGGAGCCGGTGCAGCCGCGGACGTGCATTTTCGCCGGCAAGGCGGCGCCCGGCTACTGGGCGGCCAAGCAGATCATCCGGCTGATCCATAGCGTCGGCAAGGTCATCAACAACGACCCGCGCGTCAAGGACCGGCTCAAATTGCTCTTCCTGCCGGACTACCGCGTCACGCTGGCGGAAACGATCATCCCGGCGGCCGACCTGAGCGAGCAGATTTCCACGGCCGGCATGGAAGCGTCCGGCACCGGCAACATGAAGTTCGCCCTCAATGGCGCGCTGACCATCGGCACCCTCGACGGCGCCAACGTGGAGATCATGCAGAGCGTCGGCGAGGAGAACATCTTCATCTTCGGTCTGAAAGCCCACGAAGTGGAAGAGAAGCGCAAGAACCACTCCTACCGGCCGCAGGAGTACTATCAAAACGTGCCGGCCATCCGCCGGGTGCTGGACACCTTCAAGAACGGCCGCTTCTCCCCGGAGCAGCCGGACCTCTACCAGTGGATATACCAGTCGCTGGTGGAGCGCGGCGACTTTTACTTCCACCTGGCGGACCTGGAAGCCTACATCGCCGCCCAGGACCGCGTCGAGCGCACCTACAAGGACCGCAAGACCTGGGACCGCATGGCCGTGCTCAACGTCGCCCGCATCGGCATGTTCTCCAGCGACCGCACCATCAAGCAGTACGCCGACGACATCTGGAGTGTGAAGCCGGTGGTGTGAGGCGCCGACCAATTCGTTTCACCGAACGTTGAAAACGGCCGGGCGGCACGTCCCTCGGTACTCCGCGGGGTGGCACCGCCAAAGCATGATGGCGCCGGCATCATCGTGCGTTGGCGGTGGTCTTGCGGGTATCCTTGCCCCAAGGCGGTCGCCGCCCAAGCCTGGCGCCAAGCGTTGCTGTCGCGACCGGACCGCCTTCCAAATTGGAACATCATTTGCAAGGATTTTTCCATCTGGCGCACTCCGGCGGACGGAGTCGCTCAGAATTTTTTCACTTTTTTCAATTGCGTGCTATGCTTGGCCTGGGTATAAGAAGGGATCGTTTGGCCTGCCTTGGATCGTTTGGCCTGCCAGAGAGTTTCCCACCTACCTCACTCTCTTCACTTTTGGGGGGTCCCACCATGTTCACGTTCCTTGGCGCTGCACAGCGCTACTGCGACGGTCTGTCTCGCCGCAACTTCTTGAAGATTGGCGCGTTCGGCGCCGGCCTCACCTTGGCCGACATGCTCCGGCTGCGCGCGCAAGCGGCGAAAGCCGGCAACGGCGCTTCCTCATCGCCGAAAGCCGCCATCATGATCTACCTGCCCGGCGGTCCGTCGCACATGGATATGTACGACCTGAAGCCGGACGCACCCAAGGAATTCCGCGGCGAGTTCAATCCCATCGCCACGAACGTCCCCGGCGTGCAGATTTGCGAGCACTTCCCGCTGCAAGCCCAGATGTGGGACAAGTTCGCTTGCATCCGCTCCATCGTCTCCGTCGATGAACATTCCGACACGCTGGTCACCACGGGCTATCCCGACCGCGAAAGCCGGCTGGTCGGCCATCCGTCGTTCGGTTCCGTGATTTCCAAGCTGCGCGGCGATCACGCTTCGGTCCCGCCGTTCGTCAGCCTGCGCGGCATGAGCCGGGGCACCGAACCGGGTTTCCTCGGCATCGCGCACCGGCCCTTTACGCCGGGCGGCGGCGGCCAGGCCAACCTCAAGATGGCCCAGGGCGTCGATCAGGTGCGCCTGGAAGACCGTAAGGGTCTGCTCGACACCTTCGACGATATCCGCCGCGACATCGATGCCACCGGCACCATGGCCGGCCTGGACTCCTTCAACACCCGCGCGATGGAAATGGTCACCGCCGGCACCGTCCGCAAGGCCCTGGACCTGCAGACCGAGGAAGCCAAGACCCGCGAACGCTACAAGGGCGTCGAGCAGTTCCTGACCGCCCGCCGGCTGGTCGAATCGGGCGTCGGCTGCGTGACGCTGTCCATCGGCGGCTGGGACACCCACGGCAACAACTTCTCGACCCTGAAACGGCAGCTGCCGCAGGTCGATAAGGGCGTCGCCAACCTGGTTCAGGACCTGCACGACCGCGGCCTGGGCAAGGACGTGCTGGTGGTGATGTGGGGCGAGTTCGGCCGGACCCCGAAGATCAACAACGGCGGCGGCCGCGACCACTGGTCGCCGGTCATGTCCGCGATGGTTGCCGGCGGCGGCATGAAGATGGGCCAGGCGATTGGCGCTTCCACCGAACGCGCCGAGCGCCCGAAGGACCGTCCCTACAAGGTCCCGCAGGTGCTGAGCACCTTCTACCGCGCCATGGGCATCGACCCGTCGATGACCTTCCTGGACGGCAGCGGCCGGCCGCGCTACATCCTCGACGAGCGCGAACCCGTCACCGAGCTGCTGTAAGCGTTGCTCGAACCGTGAAATCGCAACCCCGGCTTCCCGCGAGGAAAGCCGGGGTTTTTTGTTTGCTTTTCTTCCGTCTTGCAGCGCAGCTGGTGCGGAAACACTCGCAGGAGGATGATTGCCATGTGCGAGCATCACCGTCACCACCACACCCACCGCCGCGATTTTCTCCGCCACTCACTGGCCGGCTCTTTGCTCTGCACCCTGGCGGAGCCATTCGGTTCGCTGCTTCGGGCACAGCAGCCGCCGTCGCCGCGCTACGACTTGCTCATCAAGGGAGGCAAGGTCGTCGATCCCAGCCAGAATCTGTCTGCAATCCGCGACGTGGCCATTGCCGGCGGCAAGGTCGTCAAGCTGGCCGAGAACCTCGCGGAAGCCGATGCCCGCAAGGTCCTCGACGCCAAGGGCAAGATCGTCACGCCTGGCCTGATCGACGTCCATGTCCACGTTTACGACGGCGTCGCGCCGCTGGGCATTCCGGCCGATCCCAGCTGCATTGCCAAGGGCGTGACCACGGTGCTGGATGCCGGCTCGGCGGGAGCGCACACTTTCCCCGCGTTTCGCAAGCACGTCGTCAACGTGGTCGATACGCGGGTCTGCGCCTTGCTGAACATTTCCGTGGTCGGGCAATCGACCTACTCCACCGACAACCCGCACGGCGAATTGCTCGACCTGCGCTATGTCAATCCGAAGCTGGCGATTCGCACCATCGAGGCCAACCGCGACGTGATTCTCGGCATCAAGATCAGGCTGTCGACGAACATCGCCGGGGAGCGCGACCTGAAAGTGCTGGCGCTGGCGAAGGAGGCGGCCGACGCGGTCAAGCTGCCGTTGATGGTCCATATCGGCGACACCCATTCGCCGCTGCGCGACATCCTGGCCATGCTCGGCAAGGGCGACATCGTCACCCATTGTTTCCACGGCCGGGCCAACGGCGTGCTGGACGACAAGGGCCGGGTGCTGGCCGAGGTCAAGAAAGCAGTGGACAAGGGCCTGCATCTCGACGTGGGCCACGGCGCTGGCAGCTTTTCGTTTGAAGTGGCCGAAAACGCGGTGAAGCAAGGCTTGCTGCCGGGGACCATCTCCAGCGACGTGCATCAATTCAACGTCCACGGCCCGGTCTTCGACCTGGCGACGACACTCTCGAAGTTCCTGCACCTGGGCCTGACCCTGGAACAGGTCATCGAGCGGGCAGCCACCAACCCCGCCAACGTCTTCGGCTTCAGCAAGGGCATCGGCACGCTGAAGGAAAACGCCGAGGCGGACGTGGCGATGTTCGCGCTGACCGAAGGCGACTTCACGTTCGTGGACGCCCACGGCAAGAAGCGGGTCGGCCAGAAGAAGCTCGTGCCGGTGGCGACCATCAAGGCAGGCAAGCTGTATGGCTCGGCATCGCAGCCGGTGCCCGAAGGAAAGTAGCCCGCCGCTCCGCGGCGGAGCAAGCGGCGCAGCCGCGAGCGTCACACCGGCTACCGATCATTGTCCGAACGACAGGTAACGAGTATGGCTGGCTCTGTCGCGATATAGTTGGATGAGACCGATGGGCTGCTGGTGGCCTGCACCGGCGAAACCTAATCGACCCAGTTGGCCAGCTTCAACAGTGGAACTTGGCGGAAATGCCGGTTGTTACGAGTTACGAGGGTTGCTTGATGCGCCAGGCAAATACTGGCGATGAGCAGGTCGGCGCGGCCGATCTTTTTCAACCCTTTGGTAAAGCGCTGACGCTCGAAGATGGCCAGTGCCTCGGCGTCCAACGGCACAGTCAGCAGTTCGGATAAGAGTTGCTCGGACTTTGCCAGCAGCGATTGTGCCTTGAGAAATTCCGCTGAGGCAGCGGCCTTGAAAACAGCATCGATGCGGCCCCGAAGAATTTCCAGGCGGGAGACAATAGTGGTTCCTACCTGGGAGCCTGTTTGAGATTGAAGTCTCTCAACCACTTTTGGATGGCCAGCGTGCAAGTGCGTGAGCGTGTCGGTATCCAGCAGGTACATCAGTCATCGGCTCCATCCTCGGTTTCGGGCCGGCCACGGGCTGCGTAGATCGCCTTGCGGAGCGCCGGCAGCGTATCGTCATCGGCCAGTGCGCCTGCTTGTTGCAGGAGAACGGTTCGGCTGTCCCGGCCGCGCAGCCAGTCTTCCAGCGCGGCTTTCAAAAAACGCCATTCCTGTTCCACGCAACGCCCCGGAAAGACCCCGTCGCGAGCCATCCGGCGAACTGTTGGTTGCGTCAGCTGGAGGTAGTCAGCCGCTTGTTTCAACGTCAGCACTTCAGGCAGCGGCTTGATGGAATTCATCGCGATTGCTCCGAGCGGCTTGCGGATTGGACTGTTTCAGGATACTGCCCAGGCGAGACCGCATCAATGGCGCGCCGTCACGACGGCTTCCGGGCAAACCACTCCGGCAACGAACACACGGTCAGCTCGCAGTCGCGCAATACCTTACAGGCCTCCACGGCTGCTTGCGCCGCTGCCCGCACGATGCTCCACAACACGGGCATGGTCAGCGCCCCCACGGCGTGCGCTAATGGTACTGGCTCGCCCAGGTCTCCCAGCGATGCGGTGTCGAAAAACAAACGACCGGTGCCGCACTCGCGGACGGTCTTCAGGAAAAAGACGGCCCCGGCCGGCGCTGCGTACCACCAGCGCCACGGCTCTCTTCGGCCCCGTGCCAACTCGATGGCCAGGGCCAGCGCGAACTGGCCG
>JAGVLI010000166.1 GCA_020054355.1 Planctomycetales bacterium
GGCCAAGTCGCGGGCCAGGCTGCTCTTGGCCGTATCGCCGCGGACCGAGGTGCCCATCTCGCCGATCAGGTTGATGGCCGCCAGCCGGCTGTCGGTGTACTCCGGCCCGCTCAGTTTGAGAATCCGGGCCATGGTCGCCATGAAGTCCTTGATGACGCCCCGCCGGATCGGAGCATCGATGGCGGCTAGACCTTCGTCCTTGTCCAGGTCGCGCCATTCCAGCAGGTTCAGGGCGCGGCGCAGATCGGAGGGGCGCAGCGCCTTGACGCGCTTCTCAACTTCGGTCTTGCGAAAATCCAGCTCATCGCGGTTCTTCGGGTCCAGCACTGGCGTCTTCAGTGCCTGGCGCAAGTCTTCGACGGTGTCGGCAACGTAGGGAGCGCCGGCGGCGGTCCCCGCGCCATAGGCGAGGATCGCGGCCAGGCAAACTCCTGGCCAGCCCGTCCCGATTTTCCACAGGCGCCCCGAATATCGCAGCATGAATGAGTTCCTCCAGCAGCTCGCAATCCAGCATCTCGCGGCGGTCCTCGACGCCTCCGTGCGACCGCGGGCAAAGACGCTGCGTGGTTCAGATAGTCCCGATCGGACAAATCAGGCGAATGGCTTCAGGCCAGCGCGCCGTCTGCCCTTATTTCACTCTGACTCCTGGGGGCTGGAAGGCCAGCGATTGCGTCGCGGAAAACCCGGTCTGCCCCGATTGTCGGCAGCATCACCCGCAGGAACAGCAGGAATTTCCGGGACCGCCGAAATTCCGAATCGCTACAACCGACACGCCCCGGTCAGCCCGCTTTTCCGCTCGTGGCCAATCTCCAGCGCGTCATCGATCCGGCGCGTAGGGCGGTACCCAGTCGCCGGTGACACGGTAGACCGTTACTTCAAGTCGCGGTCCCGCATGGTGCTCCAGGGGGACATATCCTCCGTAGTAACACATGACGGTCCGCCAGGGCAAGCCGCCGCGAATCGATACGACATTTTCCTCGCTCAGGTACCGCTCATCGAGTCGTATGTTTTGCTTCTCGATGTGATTGGTCGGCGCGTGCGGCACGATCAACCAGTCGCCGGTTTTCAACATGGACCCACTCGGCACCACCGGCTTCATGCCGGCCCGTTCGGCATAATACTGAAAGCCCCAATGCCCGACGTACCAGACCGCTGCGGGGGGCGCACCCGGCTCGACAGGCTGGTCGTCAATCCAGCGGGCCGCGCTCTCGGCCGCGTGCTTGCCGGCGAACGCGTCCAACATGTCCACGGCATGAAACAGCACGCCCAGGGCAATGCCGCCGCCGACCACGCCCCGAACCCAGCGCTGTTCGGCTCGGGCCAGGTCATGGCGACTGCCCAGCCGGCAAATCAGGAGCGCCGCGATCAAGATCAGTCCCATGACGCGCCGCGCGGCGGGAAAGGTGGACAGCAAGAGGAATCCCGCCAGCTCTCCCAGCAGCCAAAGCACCAGGAAAATACTCACGGTTCGGCTCGGCGGACAACGCCCTGGGACTAGCTCTCCGTCGTCATCGACCCAAACCAGGTCCCAGCAGACCACTACCATGACCGCAGCCAGGAGTATCCCGCCCATGCCGAAAATTGCTTGCTCCAGCGGCCTTTCCACCCAGAAATTGTCGCCCCAGAGTCGGGGTTGAATCTCGTATCCGGCAATCACGCCGTAACCGAGTGCGGTGCCGGCAGCCACGGCGCCCACCATCCAGCGCGGCACGCCCACCGTCAGCATGCCAAGCAAAGTCAACGCGGGGGCAAGCCCGCCGAGCAGCGGCAGCAGCGCTTTGAGCAGGCGGAGTTTGTATTCCAGCCACTTGGCTCGATCGGGATACTCCGGCAGGTTTACCATGAAGTGCGACTTGCCATGCTGCGCTCGAACAAACTCCTCCCAGGAAACGAACAGCAGCATGGCCAGCATCACCGCCAACAGGCCGATGGACACCCGCTTTACTGACCGGGCAAAACAAACGGTGTAGAGCAGCATGACGGCAGGAACCATGAAGCTCGTGTACTTGGTCTGCATGGCCAGGCCGGCAACTACTCCGGCCACGGCTCCCGTGAGCAAGGACCGCCGGCCGATGGCTCGAAAGCACAGCACCAGCGCGGTCAGCCCCAGGGCGACGGCGGGCACGTCGAGCATCAGGTTGAAACTGGGTAGAAAGGAAGGCGACAGTACCGTCACGCAGACCAGCACCTGCCGCATTCCCGGCGCGAAGCGCCGTGCCAGGGCATCCAGGGAAAAGACGAACAGCAACGCGAACGGCAAGAGCCACAACTTCCAGAGCCACGGCGTTTCGCCAAAAAGGCGAATCCCCAGCGACCACCAGTACGGCAGCACGGGCGGAGCCAGCACTGTGTTGGCCGGCTGCGGCCCCTGATACCAGAAGACCTGAAATGCGTAAGGCCGGGTCGGCTGCTCGGCGCATTGCCGCGCAAAGAAGTAATAAGCCGTATCGTCCACGATCAAGGGTTTGGGAGCGTTGAGCAACGTGTACAGCAGCGCCAGCGCCAGCAAGGAACGCCGCCGAGAGAGCCACGCTTTGCAACGTTCCAAGTTTCGACGCACGGCAACTCTGGGTCGGATCGTGGAAGTAGAATGACCGCAAACATAGAATATCCGCCACAAACGCAATCGCAATGGAGGGCTTCCACATGGCCATGCAACACTCGCCGCGTTTCCTGGCAATTGTCGAAGAGGTGAAGCAGCGCGTCCGCGAGTTGAACGTCGAGCAGGTGAAAGCCAAGCTGGACCAAAAGGAGCCATTCGTCCTCGTCGACGTCCGCGAGGAAAGCGAGTGGGCCAAGGACCATTTGCCCGGAGCGGTGCATCTGGGCAAGGGCATCATCGAACGCGACGTCGAGCAGCGCGTGCCCGATACCGCCACGGAGATCGTCCTCTACTGCGGCGGCGGCTTTCGCTCGGCGCTGGCGGCCGACAACCTCCAGAAAATGGGGTACACCAACGTCATCTCGATGGACGGCGGCATCCGCGACTGGCGGGAGCGAGGTTTTCCAGTGAAAAAAGGCTGACCAGCCGCTTGCGGCTTTGCAAACCGCGCGGCGCTGTGATACCTTGGCTCCCTACCCCGCCTGCAAGCCCACGATGTCCGATCTCCGAGGTACACCATGATGACCTGCCGATTGGTATTGGTGCTGGGTTGCCTGACCCTGTTCGCCGTCAGCGCGGTCCACTCCCAGGACAAGAACGCGCGCGGCTTCGTGAATCGCACCTTCAAGGACAAGGACGGCGATGCCAAGTACGTCCTGTTCGTGCCGCACGGTTACAAGGACGACGCCGAATTCCCGCTGATCCTGTTTCTCCACGGCGCCGGCGAGCGCGAAGGCGGCTCGAAGCAGCCCGTCGAGGTCGGCATCGGCCCCGCCGTCAAGAAGGAAGAAAAGTCCTTTCCGTTCTTTGTGCTGATCCCCCGCTGCAAGGGCGCTCCGAACAACTGGCTGGCCGATGGCCCGGATGCCCAGCGCACCCTCGCCATGTTGGCCGAGGCGCAGAAGGACTACAAGATCGACGCCAAGCGGATTTACCTCACCGGGTTGTCGATGGGCGGCTACGGCACCTGGAGCCTGGCCGCCAAGCATCCCGACAAGTGGGCAGCCATCGTGCCCGTTTGCGGCAAGGGCAACCCCGCTGACGGCGAGAAGATCAAGCACATCCCCTGCTGGGCCTTCCACGGCGACAAGGACACCGCCGTGAAGGTCGAAGGCTCTCGCGAAATGATCGAGGCGATCAAGAAGGCGGGCGGCGCTCCCAAGTACACCGAATATCCCGGCGTCGGCCATAACAGCTGGGACATGGCATACGGCACCAAGGAACTGTATGATTGGTTGCTGATGCAGAAGCTCAAGTAACTCCGCCGCTGGCGGCTTTACACATTACTTCCATCAACTACTCTCCCGCTATTCGGAGGATGCTCACTGATGCCGCGAAAGAACGTCAATCGTCGCGATTTCCTGAAATCCAGTGCCGCGAGTGCCGCTGCCGTTTCCATGACGGCCGCCAGCTACGACAAGGTGCTGGGCGCCAACGACCGCATCGGCGTCGCCTTCCTGGGCGTCGGCGGTCGCTGCCAGGCCCATATCGAAATCATCGGCAAGCTCGTCAAGGAAGGCAAAGGCGGCGTGGCTCCCGTCGCCGTCTGCGACGTCTGGGACGGGCTTGAGGAAGAATACGAAATCGAACGCGACGGCAAGAAGGAAAAACGCCTCTATCTTCAGGGCCTGTATCCTTCCGCCAAGAAGGCCGGCTTGAACGTGGACGACAAGACCCACGTCACCAAGGACTACCGCAAGCTGCTCGATCTGAAGGAAGTGGACGTGGTCTGCGTCGCCACGCCGGACCACTGGCACGCCAAGATGTCCATCGACGCCGCCCAGGCCGGCAAGGACGTCTACTGCGAGAAGCCGATGACGCGGACCATCGACGAGGCCCATGCCGTCGTCGATGCCATGCAGAAGAACAAGCGGGTGATGACTGTCGGCGTGCAGTCGATGGCCGACCCCACCTGGACCAAGGCGTATGAGTTGGTCCGCAGCGGCAAGATCGGCAAGGTCGCCCAGGCGCAGACCAGCTACTATCGCAACTCGGCGGTCGGCCAATGGCGCTACTACCGGCTCCACAAGAGCATGACGCCTAAGACCGTCGATTGGGACATGTTCCTCGGCAGTCAGGTCAAGGGGGTCAGTGGCGAGCCGCTGGGGCCGCAGATTCCGTTCGACCGCGCTATCTTCGGCCAGTGGCGCTGCTACTGGCCCTTCGGCGGCGGCATGTTCACGGACCTCTTCGTTCACCAGACGACGCACCTGATTGCCGCGATGGGCGTCCGCTATCCGGCCCGCGTGGTCGGCGCGGGTGGCCTCTACCTCGAATACGACGAGCGCGACGTGCCGGACGTGGCCACCATCGTGGCGGACTACAACGAAGGCTGCCAATTGATGATTACGGCGACCATGATCGCCAGCTATCCGATCGAGGAAGTGATTCGCGGCCACCTGGGCACGATCAAGTTCGTCAAGAACGGCTTCGAGATCATCAAGGACAATCCCCAGGGCGGCGCGGGCATCCCGGCCCGTCTGGAACAATCGGTCAAGGGCGAGTTCGTCGATTGCGCCCCGCCGCAGGGCCGCCACGCGGATACCGAAGCGCTCTGGCTGAACTTCCTGCAATGCTGCCGGGATCGCAAGCGCGAAACCCTCAGCACGCCGGAACTTGGCGCTGCCGCCTTCACCACGGTGGCGCTGGGCGTCAAGAGCTACCGCGAAGGCCAGGTGTTGTTCTGGGATAAGGACAAACGGCAGCCGACGCTGGCCGACCGCAGCTGGGCGACCCGCTGGGAACAGCGCAGCAAGAAGCGCGGCAAGCCGGAGCAGATCATCGGCTGGAACGCCGGCGAAACCGGCAGCCTGCTGGAGCCGCCCGCCTATCAGAAGCTGGCTGGCCCGTGGGTCAACGGCAAGGACCCCGCCGGATAATCCAGCCGCTTGCGGCTTTGCATGGGCTTACCGCTTGCGCCCAAGCGGCAGGGCTTCCAAGGTGCAGCTGGCGATGCAGCTGAGCAGTCATAAACTGGTATCTCCCATCGGCATCCAACCGTTTGCCTCGGAGATACTCCCC
>JAGVLI010000587.1 GCA_020054355.1 Planctomycetales bacterium
CTGCCGACGGACAGCCACTGAAAATGGCCTGGGAATCCTGCATCGACCTACTTTCGAAAACCTGATCGCTGAAATCGTTTCCAGACTCGGAGCCTGGGAACGAGGAAACCGCGAGCGGAGTTACGCCACCTTCGCGAACACTTCCGACGGCTTGACGCTGCTGGCCGACCAGGCCGGCCCGACGCTGCCCAGAAGGGCAGTACCCAGGCCCAGCGCCAGGCCCCACCAAAACGCATGTACCGGCACCGGAAAGACCGTGAAGAAGGCCACCATGAAGGGTACCCCGCCGAAGGTCGAGTTGAAGCCGTAGTAGGTCAGCGCGGCGCTGGCCAGGCCGCTCAGCCCGCCGAGCAGCAGGGCCTCGCCGATCACCAGCAGGCGGACCTGGCCCGGCTGGAAGCCGAGGACTTTCAGCACGGCCATCTCGGTGCGGCGTTCCCGCACGCTCAGGCTGATGGCGTTGGACACCACCAGGATCATGGTGCCGAAGGCGACGGGGATCAGCACGTACTGGAACAGGTTGAGGAAGTCCTTGTAGCTTTCCAGCCAGGGGCCGATGCCGCTGGATGCCGTCTCGCACTTGACCGCCGGCACGGTGTAGTCCGGCGAGCTGATGATCTGCTCGGAGACGCGGTTGAAGGCGGCGTTGTCCGGCACCCGCAGCCAGACCAGGCCGAGCGTCTTTTCAGCCAGCGGGTGCGGTTTGTTCTGCTCGCGCTTGTACTTCTCCAGGGCGTCGTTGAGGTAGTCGCGCTGCATGAACGCGCTCTGGTCGTAGCGGCCGGTCGGGCATTCGCCGACGATTTCGAACTCCAGGTTGATGTTCTTGTAGTTCATGCTGGTGACGGTGATCCGATCGCCGACCTGGCGCTGCATGGCCGCCAGCCGTTTCTTGCCGATAATCGCGCCGTTCTTCTTGTTCTTCAGCTTCTCGATCATCTCCGGGTCGAAGGTTTCGCCCTCGTCCATCATGGGGATGATCTTGTCCGGCTCCATCGCGAAGAAGAAGACGATGCCCTCGCGGATGCTCTTGGTCGGGTCGATGGTGCCGCCGTAGAACTGCCAGGTCATGTGGTCGTCGGGGACGATGTCGCCCGGCTTCCGCGCAGCGCCCTGGCTCAGGCTGGCGGCGTAGGAAAACGGCATTTGGCTGGGAATCTGCCAGCGCTCGGTGACGATCGCCTTCAAGTCCTTGGACTTCTCGGCCAGGATGAGATTGAGCGTGTAGAGGATGGTGACCACCGCGGTGACGATGAAGACCAGGAACATCGTCGCCACGCAGGTCAGCGTGGTCCGCAGCAGGTTGCGGCGCAGGTTGCGGAGGATGAGGATGAAGTATTTCAATTTACCGCTTCCCGATTCGCGACGCTTCGGAGAAGCGTGAAACTCACGCTTCTCCGAAGCGTCGCGAATCAAATCGGAATCGAATCGGCGCGAAAAGCAATGGCCGCAAGCCGAGCGATCAGTCGCGACCTGCGCCATCACGACGAGCGTTTGATCGACCCTTCGGGCTGAGCGGTAATCGCGTCGCTGGCGGGCCGGCTCATGCGCTCGGTGGCCACGTCGTCCACCAGCTGGCCCTTGTCCAGGTGCAGCACGCGCTCGGCGCGGTCGGCGGCGCGCGGGTCGTGCGTCACCATGATGATGGTCTTCGCCAGGCCCTTTTGCAATTCGAGGAGCAGTTCGAGGATTTCGTGGGCGCTCTTGGCGTCGAGGTCGCCGGTCGGCTCATCCGCCATGATGAGCGTCTGATCGGTGACGACGGCCCGCGCGATGCCGACGCGCTGCTGCTGGCCGCCGGAGAGCTGCCCAGGACGGTGATACATCCGGTCGCTCAGGCCGACCAACTCCAGCGCCGTCGTCACTTGCTGCCGGCGCTGGGCGGCGGTCAACGGCAGCAAGAGCAACGGCAGTTCGACGTTCTCGTATGCGGTCAGCACCGGCAGCAGGTGGTAGAACTGAAAGACGAAGCCGATGTTGCGGGTGCGCCAACGGGCCAGCTGGCTTTCCGACATGACCGAGATTTCCTCGCCGCCGACCCAGATATGCCCGCCGGTCGGCCGGTCGAGGCCGGCGATCAGGTTGAGCAGCGTGGTCTTGCCGGAACCGCTCGGCCCCATCAGCGCCAGGAACTGCCCTTGCGGCACTTCCAGGCTGAGGTCGAGCAGCACCTCGATGACCTCGCTGCCCCGCTTGAAGCTTTTGAACAGGTTCTCGACGCGCACGATGCTCATGATGGCCCTCTCGTTCCCGGTTCGCCTGCTAAGCCGCAAGCGGTGACGTGCGAAGCCGCAAGCGGCGAGTTACTCGTGGACCCCGGCCAGCAGCTGAATGGCCAGCGCCAGCTCGTCGGCGTTGTCGAGGGCGAGATAGCAGATGAAACGCTTTTCCAGAGTGGAGACCGACAGGCCGCGGAGGTTGATGCCCGCCACGGCGAGCCGGCTCATGATCTCGTAGCCCAGTCCGGGGCGATTGTCGCCTTCCACGCAAAGCATGACGATGTCGCGCGCCGGCGTCAACCCCACGGCGCGGGCGGCCTGCACGTGCTCTGCCTCGACGATCGGCGCCAGAAAGACGGCGCTCTGGTTCGGATCGTCGCGCTGGGGGCGGGTGAGGACGAATTCCAGGTCCACGCCGGCATGGGCCAGGCGTTCGAGAATGGCGGCCGCCGCGCCCGGCCGATCCGGCATGTCGCCGCTCCAGACCTGCACCTGATGCATGCGGAAGGCCATGAGTACACTTCTCGGCAGGAGAGGAATGGCGGACGATACTGCTGTAGGGTCCGCTGTGCGGACCACAGGACGTTGCAATTTCGGTGGTGCAATGGTCCGCGTTCAATGGTCCGCACAGCGGACCCTGCAAAATGCTGGCCGCACCGATGCCTCCCGCTCGCCTATTCAGCGCACCAGCCCGAACGTCAGCGCGGTCAGGCCGACGCCGAGCAGC
>JAGVLI010000445.1 GCA_020054355.1 Planctomycetales bacterium
GGGCGGCCAGCAGCAGCACGCTGAAGCCGTCGCCGCCCGGCGCCGTCTCGATCAATTGCAGGGCGTGCGTCCGCGCCAGGTCGAAGCAAGTACGGTCGCCTTCCTTCAGGCCCATGCTGAAGGAGCCGTCCAGGACCACGATCTTGTGGGTGCGCCGATGCATCACCGCCAGCACGGCACTGTCGGGAAAGAGCCTGGCCCACATCGCCTCGGCCCAGGGTGTGACACTGGCCATCGCCAGCACCAAGAGCAACAGAATAAGCGTCCGCATCGCAAGCAGCAGATACTGTTCCAGGCGCATCCGGCGCACGGTCTGCTTCTGGGCGGCCAGCAGGAAGCGCATGGCGGCCCAGGTGACGACGCGATAGCGCCGCCGGCTGAACAGATGAATGAGGATCGGAATGGACACCGCGCCGGCCGCCGCGGCGAACGCGGCCCAGGGAGTGGCGAACAGGAAGGCGAACAGCGGGAGTTCGGGGTTGGTCACGATTCAATCTCCATCCTGCACCGCTTGCGGTCTTGCAGTCCCGTCGAAACATCACCAGTCCGAAGTTGAATCGTTCAACTCTTCCGTTCACTAGCGCCAAGTCAAGCGACGTCCGGCCCGTGGGTCACGATTCCAATCGTGACAGGCCGTGGAGCTTGTCACGATTGGAATCGTGATCCACGGGCCAAGCGTGCCTGGCAGCAGCACTAGCGCGCGCCGACCCGCAGCATGGTGCCCAGCACCGCCAGGCTCCAGAAAGCGCCGACCAGAAGGGAAACCACCAAACCCGCGATCGAAAACCCCATGCCCGTACCGCTGCGCCCGTTGCACTTGATAATGCCATTGATCGAAAGCACCAAGCTCAGGAGGGCCAAGATCGGTGACACGATGTTGATACAGGGAAAGATCGTCAGCAGCAGCGCGCCGACGGCTAAACCCAGCGCATCTCGACCGTAGTAGCCATAGGCGCGCTCGGCAACGCGCGATGAAATCACCGCGCCGCCGCTCTCGTCCATGTGGACGAAGGGCGACGGTTCCGGGATGACCGGTTCCGCGAGCAACACGGGCTGTGCGGTCAACGGCACGCTGGACAACTCCGCCGGCTCGGCCGTCACGTCCGGCACCGGCACCGGCACCGACTGGCCGCACGCGGGGCAATTCGCGAACGCGCCAATCAGCCGATCCTCGGCTTGCACGGCCGCACCGCACTGGGCACAGGCAAACGAGATCATTGGCGATAGACTCCGGAAACGTTCAGTTGCCCTTGCGCGCCAACCGATGGGCCAGGTAACTCGACAGGGCCACCGCCAGCGTCTGGTCGGTGCGCAGCTGCACATAGTCGATGTTCTGCTCCCGGCAGCCGCGTTGCAACTCGGAAACGAACGCTTTCACTTCGGCCTGGTAGTTCTTGCGCAGCGCGCGCGGGTCGGTCATCAGGTCGGGAAACTCCTCCAGACCCTTGAACAGCGTCGCCTCCTGGAACGGGAAATCCAGCTCGTACGCATCGAGGACATGGAACAGGACGACCTCGTGCCGCTGGTAGCGCAGGTGACGCAAGCCGGCCAGGATGTTCGGCACGTCGTCGAAGCAATCGCTGAGGATGGCGACGATCGACCGCCGGCTGACGCGCTCCGCCAGTTCGTGGAAGATCGGCCCCAGGCTCGTCTTCGCCCGCGTTGGCCCATGATTGAGGATTTCGACGATTTCCTTCAGGTGCGACGGCTGGCTCGACGGCTTCAGGAAGCGCCGTACCTGATCGTCGAACGTCACCAGGCCGATGCTGTCCTGCTGCTTGAGCACCAGGTAAGCCATCCCGGCGGCGGTCATGCAGGCGTAGTCGTACTTGCTGACTTCCTCCGACTTGTACTGCATCGACTCGCTGACATCGACCACCAGCCAGCAGACCAGGTTGGTTTCCTGCTCGTACTGCTTCAGATAGAAGCGGTCGTTGCGGGCATAGACCTTCCAGTCGATGTGCTTGATGTCGTCGCCGGGCACGTACTCGCGGTGCTGCGCGAACTCGACGGAAAACCCGTGATACGGGCTTTTGTGCATGCCCGACAGATAGCCCTCGACCAGCAGCCGGGCTTGCAGCTCGAGGCCGCGGACCTTGGCCAGCGTCAGGGGGTCCAGGTAGCGTTGAGGGTCGTCGCTCATCGGTGTCTCAAGAAATTACTGCACACCCTGGCCCGCAGCGAATACTTCCGCCACGGCAACTTCAAAGCCCTGGAGCAACACCGAACTCGCTCGCTGGCCGGGAGCGAAACTGCCGTGCTCGCGGTAAGCCGCGCCGTCCAGCGTCAGCACGGTGATGCGCTGCTGTTCCGGATCGACGATCCAGTATTCGGCGATGCCGGCGCGGGCGTATTCCGCGCGCTTGGTCACCAGGTCGCGCTCGCGGCTCGTCTCGCCCGGACTGACGATTTCAACGGCCAGGTCCGCGCCTTGTGGCTGATGGTACGGATCGCGAAGCCGTGCCGGATACAGGAAGACAATGTCCGGATCGCGAAACTTGCTGGCCCAAAGGCGGATCGGCAGCGGCGAAAAGAAGACCTCGCCGAGTCCCCGCGCCAGGACGTAAGCCTCCAGCAGCTTGAACAGGAACCGGACCATGCGCTGGTGAAATGGAGTCGGCATGGGCAAGAACTCCAGGCAGCCGTCGGTCAGTTCGATCAGCCGATTGCTCCTCCGGGTCAGCGCCAGGTATTCCTCTTCCGACCAGTCGCCCTGCGAGGGAAACAGCAGCGCGACTTCCCAGGCGGGTTCGCCGGGCTGCGACGGAGCGGGAGACTGCGGGTCGTCGGCATCGAGATGCACATCCAAGCAGCCGTCCGACAGTTCCACGATACGGTTGGTGTCCAGGGCGAGATATTCCGCCTCGGTCCATTCGCCTTGCAGCGGGAACAGGTAGGCCAGTTCCCAGACAGGCTCGCCGCGCCGTGCCGGCGCGGGAGAGCCAGACGCGGAAGCGGAGGAAGCGGTCGTGGACATGGTCAGTCTCCTTCGGTCAACGCCGGGCCGCGTCACTTCTGGTTTTCCGGCTTCTGGTCCTTCGAGGCATCGTCCAGCAATCGCATGCCCTCGAAGGCGGTCGGGGCCAGCAGGCCGCTCTGGACATAGACGAACAGTTTTTCCCGGCTGTCGGTGATGTCCAGGTTGCGCATGGTGAGCTGGCCGATGCGGTCCTGCGGCGAGAACTCCGCCTTACCGCGCTCCATCGTCAGCCGTTCCGGGTCGTAGGTCAGGTTCGGGCTGCGGGTGTCGAGGATCGACCAGTCGTTGCCGCGGCGCAGTTCGAGCACCACCTCGCCCGTGATCGGCCGGGCGACCCAGCGCTGCAACGATTCGCGCAGCATTAGGGCTTGCGGATCGAACCAACGGCCTTCGTAGAGTAGCCGCCCCAACCGGCGACCCTGGTCGCGGTACTGCTCGACGGTCCCTTCGTTGTGGATGCCGGTAATCAGCCGCTCGTAGGCGATAAACAGCAGCGCCATGCCGGGCGCTTCGTAGATGCCGCGGCTCTTGGCCTCGATGATGCGGTTCTCGATCTGGTCCGACATGCCCAGCCCGTGGCGTCCGCCGATCCGATTGGCTTCCAGCACCAGTTCCACGGCATCGTCATAGGTCTTGCCGTTGAGCGAAATCGGCGTGCCTTCGTGGAAGCCGACCGTCACGGTCTCGGGTTTGACGGCCACGTCGTCGCGCCAGAAGGCGACACCCATGATCGGCTCGACGATCTTGATGCCCTTGTCGAGGAACTCCAGTTCCTTGGCCTCGTGAGTCGCGCCCCAGATGTTCGAGTCGGTGGAGTAAGCCTTCTCCTTGCTCATACGGTATTTGAGGCCCGCTCGTTCGAGCAGTTCCGACATTTCGCGCCGGCCGCCCAGTTCCTTGACGAACTGCGGGTCGAGCCAGGGCTTGTAGATTTGCAGGTTTGGGTTCACCATCAGGCCATAGCGATAGAAGCGCTCGATGTCGTTGCCCTTGTGGGTGCTGCCATCGCCCCAGACGTGGACGTCATCCTCCTTCATGGCCCCAACGAGCATGGTGCCGGTGACGGCCCGGCCCAGCGGCGTGGTGTTGAAATAGAACAGGCCAGCGGTCGAAATGTGGAACGCGCCGCATTGGAGCGCCGCGAAGCCCTCGCGCACCAACTGCTGGCGGCAGTCGATCAGGCGGGCTTTCTCCGCGCCGTATTCGAGCGCCCGGCGCGGGATGTCGTCGTAGTCCGGCTCATCCGGCTGCCCCAGGTGCGCGGTATAACAGAAGGGGATAGCTCCCTTTTGGCGCATCCAGTGGACGGCGGCGCTGGTGTCCAGTCCGCCCGAAAACGCGATGCCCACCTGATGGCCAACTGGCAGCGATTGCAGGATTTTGCTCATCGGAATGGATTGAGATTCTCAGGATAGGGAAATCGTCGAACCGCACCCGATCTTGAGCTGCGGCGACAAACTACATCTTTAGTCCAGAACCAGGGCTTCCTCGGCCGCCTTGAGCGTCAACTCGTGGAAATTCGCTCTCGATGCCGTGGGTGTCGGCTGCCGTAGGCGCTTCACCTGAAAGTCCCGCATCACGGCATTCTCCGCGATCCTGCGGTAAGAGGCGTCCTTGCCTTCCAAATAATTCATCACCTCGGTAAAGGCCTTGCGGCGATCTTTGAAACCGCGAATTTCGTGCAGGAGCACGATCTGCAATTCACCTAGCAACCGTGCAACCTCCGTCCGCCAGTGCTCGACCCAGCGCGTGTAGCCATTCGCCGCGGCGCATTCGGCCTTGTAGAACTCGAGCAGCGCGCCGCCGACCTTCTCTTCCACACGATCCTTGAATTGCTGTCGAGAGTAAGCCATTTTCGCCAGCACGTTGTCGATTGCCTTCATTGCCGTGCCCTGTCGGTTCGCGTGCATTGAACTCAACTATCCCACCTTCTCCGACCGGCCGCGCGGAGCCTGGTATGCAAGACTCGGCTCGAACCGCTCAGCCTTGCATCCGTTGCAAGGCTGCCGGGCTCGGATACCTGCCAATCTCTCGCAACAATTGCCGTTCCTGCAAGCGGTCGGTGCGGTTGAAGCCCAGAATCCGCGCCGTTGCCTCGCCGATGGCAGTTCGCGAATCGAGCATGTTGCCGCGCAGGGCGAAATGTTCACCCCAGCGATCGCTGCGCGGGCTGAAGAAGCGGACGAATTGGCCAGTTGCCCAGTGAATCGAACCCACGTCGCTTCCTTTGGCCTGATTGCAACAAACACAGGAATACGCCAGGTTGTCCGCGTGCGTTGCTCCACCATGTTTTTCACTGATGATGTGGTCCACCTCGCAACCGAAGCCCGTATCTTCCTCCGCAATCAGGCAATACTCGCACAGCGATTCCGAGCGCGCGACCACCAACCGACGTAATTCGGCGCTGACATAGCTAATCGACATGACGCTACGCTCCCGCCAGGCGTTGGCGTGCGCGGGCTTTCGCCATGCGGATCAGGTGCTCCAGCTGGAGGCATTGGTTCAATTCCGCCGTTTCTTCCTCGCCCAGTCCTTCGGTCTTCTGCCGGCGAATCAAGTCAAGGACGCGCTCGCGGGCCGCAGCCGACGGATGGTAGGCCGCAACGCTGGCAGCGGTGGTGCCGCTGACGATGAACTCAATGAACTCTTCGTATGCCATGGGCATGAAAGCATCTCCGCGTCATCGACTATTCGCACCTTCTCCCGGTTGTGAGGCATCAGGTCCGCCAAGCCACAGCTGCCAAGCGCATGCTTCACCATTCCTTGATACAGGCATGCGAAATCACCCTCCCAGCGTCCGCATCCGCCTCGCCCTCCTGAATCGCGGCGAGAATGGCGATTTGCTCCAGGATTTCCCGAAAGGTCGCCTCGTCGGGCAATTCCCGAACCGCTTCCAGGACGATTTCCTTGTTCGACATCGGTGGCACGCTCCTTCAATTCGGGATCAGCCCACCTTCTCCGCTGGGTCGCGCGGGATCATGTCGGCCAGCCGCCGCACGATCTCGTCTGGCTTGATGCCTTCCGCCTCGGCGTTGAAGTTGGTGATGATGCGGTGCCGCAGTACCGGGGCCGCCACCGCGCGGATGTCTTCCGTCGAGACGTAGTACCGGCCGTGCAGCACCGCCCGCGCCTTGGCCCCCAGCACGAGATACTGCGACGCGCGCGGTCCCGCGCCCCAGGTGACATAGTCCTTGATGAATTGCGGCACATCCGCGCCGGCGTTCTTGCGCGTCAGCCGGGTGAACTTCATGGCATAGCGAATCACGTATGGCGCTACGGGCACGTTCCGCACGATGTCCTGCATTTCCAGGATGTCCGTCGAGGACAGCACGCGCTCCAGTTGCGGGACGTGCGTGCTGGTCGTCTGCTCGACGATCTTGAATTCCTCTTCCTCGTCGGGGTAGTTCACCTGCACGTTGAACATGAAGCGGTCTTGCTGGGCCTCGGGCAACGGGTAAGTGCCTTCCTGCTCGATGGGGTTCTGCGTGGCCAGCACGAAGAACGGATCGGGCAGCCGATGCCGGGTGCCGCCCACGGTGACTTGCCGTTCCTGCATGGCTTCCAGCAGGGCCGCTTGCGTCTTCGGCGGGGTGCGGTTAATTTCGTCGGCCAGCACCACGTTGGCGAAGATCGGGCCGTGCAGGAACTTGAACAGGCGTTGGCCCGATGCCTTGTCTTCTTGCAACAACTCGGTGCCGGTAATGTCGGACGGCATCAGGTCGGGTGTGAACTGCACGCGATTGAACGAGAGCGTCATCGAATCGGCCAGGGTGCGGATCATCAGGGTCTTGGCCAGGCCGGGCACGCCGACCAGCAGGCAATGGCCGCGCGCAAAGACGGCGATCAGCAATTCCTCCAGCACCTGCTGCTGGCCGACGATGACCTTGCTCATCTCGCGGATCAGCCGCTTGTAGCCGCTGTTCAGCCGTTCGATGGCGGACAGGTCGCCTTCGATCCTCGGCCAGTTTTCGCCCACGCCGGTCAGCACAGGTTCGGCCGACGGGGCCAGGCCGACGGTATCGCCCTCGCCGGACAGCCAGGCGCCGCAGCCGCAGAGCCGGCGTCCGCCCGGAGGAACTTGCACCACCAGCCCACAGTTGCGACATTGCACGGATGGCATGATGTTGGTCGTCTCGTTGGGTTGCTCAGGACTGTCGTAGGGTCCGCTGTGCGGACCACTGGCTGATACGACTGAGGCCGTTCAATGGTCCGCACAGCGGACCCTACTGCCGCGAATCATTTCCATTCTACACTAGCGCACGCCCCAGACCCTATCGCCGATCGTCACGATGGCTTGCTTGTCGAACACCGCCACGCCAGCCGCCGGTCCTCGACCGTCGAAACTCAGCCGCTGCAGCACCTTGCCGGTCTTCGGATCGAGCAGGACCAAGGGCAACTTGCTCGGCGCCTGGGACCGGCTGAAAGCCCACATGCACTCCGGGATGATGCGGGCCACCGACCAAGGCGCGACAGTCGGAAATAGCGCGGTCCCGTCCAAGGGCACATAACGCCGAGCGAGGAACCTGGCATTGACACTCGTTTCCGCCTCGGTCGGATGGACCAGCAAGTAGTTCTTCGTCAGGAGAGCGCGCCAATTGCCGGCGCTGGCGTTCAGCGGCTGTTGCCAGAGTCGCAAGCCGTTCACCAGGGCGACGGCTTGGAGGACGCCGCCGGCCGTTACATAGACAGACGATTCATCGAGCGCTGCGCAGCGCAAATCGGGCCGCTCCCGAAACAAGACCGGCTGCGGCCAGAGCCTCGCGCCTGTACGGACGTCGAGGCGATCCAATTCATAACCGTAGTTGCGCGAAATGCAGCACACCAGGTGCTCGCCGCTGCCCAGCACCTGGGGAGCTTCCCCGCTCAAGCTGAACTTTCGGTCGGGTTCATGAGTCCAGAGCGCCTTGCCGCTGATGAAATCCAGCAGCGTGAGATTTCGGCTGCCGGGCAAGACGATGCGCTGCTCGTCGAGCGGCAAGGGCGGTTGCCGCCAGACTCCGTGCTTGCTGTCGATGTCCGCGACCCTGCGGCCAGTCGCACTGTCGAGCAGCCAGACCCGGCCCAGCGAAGTTTGAATCAGCAGGCGGTCCTTGCCGGCGTGATAGAGCGGATTGAACTTACCGCCCGGTTCGAGCGGCCGCACCTGTGCGCCCGGCGCCCAGTGGTGCCACAGGACTTTTCCAGTCTCCACATCGACGCAATACAGACGACATTCACCTTGCAGGAAGTAAAGCCGGCCAGCCGCGATTTGGAAGTGGGAGAAGGCTCCTTCGTCGGGTTCCCAGAGTGCCATCGCGCCGCAAAACTCGCCGGTACGCTGGCGCAGATGAAAAATGGCTTGCGGCCGCCCAACCACAACCAGATCACCGTGGCAGCCCAACCAACTTGCGCTGTCAATCTCTCTAGACCAGAGCCTCTTACCGGAGGCGGCTTCATGGCAAGTGAGCTTTTCGGCACTCTTCCAGAAGAATGCCGTTGCCTTGCCGTGGCCGATGCTTGTCGGCCACAAGCTGCCGGCAGGCCAATGGACAGGAAAGTCCTGTTTCCAAACTTGCTGTAACGCCTGACGAAGTTCTGGCAGGTCGTTCGAGCGTCCAACCGCATACACTGGCTTTTTCAACTGTCGAGCCACATGTTCTCGAACCGCTACTTTTTCATCGGGAAAGTCACGGGGACCGTAATCGTCCGCCAAGCGGCGCCAGATTGTTTGCGCCGCATCCCAGCATCCCATTCCTTCATAGGCACGGGCCAGACCTGCGAGACCCGCTATTTGGTCCATCGGTTGTCGGCTGTACCGCAGTCGGCGGCGATTGGCGTCGGCCGCCTTGTGGAATTCCTTTTTGGTTTCCCATTCAATCGCCAGCCGCGCGAGCGCCTTGCCAACCGAGCGCAGGCCGGGATACCGGTCGGATAACTCGGCCAGCAACTTGTCATCGGAGTCGTCCTTGTTGTGGGCTTTGGACGCGTTGACTTCCTCCCGGCATTCCTTCTCGATCTGCGCCAACAACTTGGGCGAACCATTGCGCAACAGGGCTTCGATTCGTCCGGCGGCGTGGACTGCGGCACGTTGCGGTAGACCTTCTTCATCTTCGATCAGGCTATTCCCCCACTGGCGATGGCCAACGATCGTCTGCCAATTGGCGACCGCCGATTGGGGAGAATCAGCCTGTTCGCACCACCGTGCGATCTCGGTACATCCACGCACTTGCATGGTTACGCTGATCGCATCTCTTAATTTCAGGTAGGTCAGGGCCGCGTCCGGATTTCCTTGCTGCCGCTGAATTCCTGCAATTTCCCAAATCAGTTCGTCCCGATGGCGCCATGCCTGGTCGCGCAGGGGGCCTGACGCCCACTTTCGAGAGCTGACGACCAACTCACCCGCCTGATCGAAATCCTTGGCACCACTTTCGAGCATTCCTGCGCTAGCTTCTGCCGTCGCCAGACGGAACCGGGCTTCGGGAGCCCTCGGTTCCACCACCGCCGCTTTCTTCCGCGGTTCCAGCAAACGCGCCGGCGCGACATAACCCAAGAGTTCCCGGTCCGTGGCCACCACCACGCAGCCGTTGGCCGCCGCGAGATTGCCGGAGCGCACCGTGCCCGGCGGCAAGAAGTGCTTGTCCGCCACCCGGCCGTCTTCCAGGTTCAGGATGCGCAGTCCTTCGCGGACGGTCGGCCAGAGCAGCCAATCGCCGGCGAACACCGCCCGTCCCAGGCTGGGCAGTTCACCCTGGACGTCATCGGGTTGCA
>JAGVLI010001086.1 GCA_020054355.1 Planctomycetales bacterium
CCTCCGTGAGTGACGTTGCTCCGAAGGGATATTTCCAGGGCCCTTGACTCTTTCAAGCCGCCGCTAATAGTGTGACAGAATTAGATGCGATTGCCGTGTGCGGTAAGTGGCTTTGAAAAGGGCTATTCGCGCGCCCTTGGTCCGCGAACCAGAGGGCCAGTGTCCGCTAATACCTTAGAAGGTCGCGGATACGTCGAGTGCACAAATCCGAAAGCAACCAAAAACCTCGAATACCGGATCACCGATGCCGGGAGGCGGGCGCTGGAATCCCGAATGGCAGCACCACACTAATCAGACACTACCCCCGCGCACTGCAATCCGTCGCTTGTGCCCGCGACTCCCTTCGGCGATGATGATGGGTCCCACTTCAGCTTAGGATCGCATCATGCCCGATGGTTTTTCCCCGACCGTGATTCGCGAAACGGCGCCCGGCTTTGCCGCCGCGCAGGTCGTTCTCAAGCCGCGTAAAGCGCGACCCTTCTATGGCCGACATCCGTGGGTCTTGGATTCGGCCATCGCGCGGGTCGAAGGAGTCGCGGCCGACGGCGACGTCGTCGACCTGCTGACCGATGCCGGCAAGTTTGTCGCCCGCGGCATTTTCAATAGTCAGAGCCGGATTCGCGTCCGGCTGTACACCTGGGAAAACGCGCAGGCCATCGACGGCAATTTTTGGAAGCATCAATTGCAGACGGCCATCGAACTGCGTAAGCAGTTGGGGCTGGGCGATCCGACCGGCGCCGAGCGGCTGGTGTTCAGCGAGGCCGACGGCTTAAGCGGACTCATCGTCGACCGCTACACCCAGTGGCTGTCGGTACAAGTCACGGCGCTGGGCGCGGCGAACCGCTTGGATGAGCTGGTGGCCATCCTGGTCGAGCTCGTCCAGCCGCGCGGGATCTTCATCCGCACGGAGAAGGGGGTCGCCACGGCCGAAGGGATCACGCTCCGCGACGGACTCTATTGGGGCGAAGCGCCCACGGGTCCGGTGTTCGTCTTCGAGAATGGGATTCAGTACGGCGTCGACCTGGCCGAAGGGCAGAAGACCGGATTCTATCTGGACCAGCGCGACAATCGCCGCGCGGCCGCGTCGTATTTTCGCGATCGCAAAGTTTTGGACATGTTCTGCTACAGCGGCGGGTTCGCGCTCAATGCCGCCGTGCATGGCCACGCCCGCGAAGTGCTGGGCATCGACTCCAGCCAGAAGGCCGTGGCGCTGGCCCGGGCCAATGCCGAACTGAACGCCGTGTCCATCGCGCGGTTCGAAGAGGCCGATTGCTTCAAGGCGCTGCACGCGCTGGCCTCCGACCGGCGGCGCTTTGGCGCCGTGATTCTCGATCCGCCCAAGTTCGCCCGCAATCGCCAATCGGTCGACGAAGCCCTGCGGGCTTATCACCGGCTGAATCGACTGGCGGTTGACGTGCTGGAGCCGGGCGGAATTCTGGTCACCAACAGTTGCTCCGGCCACGTGACGCGCGACGACATGCTGTACATGCTGCTGGGTGTCGCCGAGCAGACCGGCCGGCCGATCCAGGTGCTGGAAACGCGGGGCGCCGCGCCCGACCATCCGCTGGGCGTGACCTGCCTGGAGACCGAGTATCTCAAGTGTCTCATCTGCCGGGTCGTGTAGGCAGGCAAGCGAGAAACGGCCGATTGGCCGGTCTTTCTCTTGACCCGAGCTATAAAAGCTCCCTAACATATCCTTCAGTGCCGGTGCGAACGTGGCGCTGGCTGGACCAATAGGCTCGCCAGATGCCGTCAGGCTGGACTGGCGGTCGTGCGAGTGGTCTCTGTCGGAAAGGAGGTGACCGTATGAGTAGTGGTAACCAGAGGTGGCTCGCCTAACGAGCAGCCGACGGGCTGCTGGCCCATGGGGTTTCCCAGGGGCACGTTAGTCAGCCAATATCTGAAACCGAAATGGTGGAGCCGGCCGGAGCCTTGTCTTCGGCCGGTTCTTTTTTTCGCCTGTTCTCTCTTGGGCGGACATCGACGCTGAATTCACACCGCCGTGGTTGCCGATTCCGCCGATTCAGCGGCCGCCTGGCCCGGTTTTCCGGCGCACCCGTTACAAGCCGCGTAACTGGCGTCAAAGCCGGCACTTTGACGGCCAAACTCGGGGGCCATGTGTTGCGAAGCCGATACGGTCAAGATAGCATAAATGCATAAAGTGGATCGTTCGCGGACCTGTTGCCGACTGGGGGAGGATTTAGGATGAGAAGGAGCTGGAAGACGTTTTTCGTGGGCGCCACGGTTGTCCTGACGGCCGTGAATCCGGCTTCGGCCTGTCGCGGTCGCTTCTGGCGACATTGCCCGCCGCCGAGCTGCTACGTCGAGTGTTCGCCGTGCGTGGTGGTGGAAGACTGTTGCGGCGCGGTGTCGTCGGAGCTTCCTGCCCCGGGCTCCGTACCCAGCGCGCCGGCTCCAACTCAAACGGCGCCCAGCCAACCCGCTCCCCGCACGCCAACTCCGGCTGCGCCCCCGGCGCCGGTACCTCCAGTTCCCGAAGATTCGATTCCGCCGTTGCCCTCGACGCCGGTCGAACCGCCCGCTGCCGAGCCACCTGCTGCC
>JAGVLI010000154.1 GCA_020054355.1 Planctomycetales bacterium
CGATCAGGCCGCGCGGATGTTCGATGCGCACGCCGCCCAGGATGAGCGGCCGGCCTTCGACCAGCCGGTGGGTGTCGTGTCCCAGGCCCACACGCATGAAACTCTCCTCCGGGGGCTGACGCCCGCCGGTTCGCCGCACCTAGACTTCAAACGGCCGCTCGGCCGTGAAGTTCTCGAAGGACATGAACTCTTTCAAGTATGCCAGGTGGACTGTGTCGGTGGGGCCGTTACGCTGCTTGGCAATGATGATGTCCACCAGGCCCTCTTTCTCGACTTCGCCGTACAGCTCCGGCCGATGCAGCATCATGACGACGTCGGCGTCCTGTTCGAGCGAATTATGGACAATAATGTCGTTGGCGATGAAGTTGGCCGGTCCGGGGACTGTGAGGTCGTAGACGTCGGTTTCACCGTCGGGTTCGATTGCGATCACCGGATCCCAACTCACGAAGTCAAAGTCCGGTGATTCGGCAACCGTCGTCGATTGTTCGCTAGCCCAGGCCTTCAGGCCTGGGGATGACGGCCCATGCTTGATTGGCCAGGCCTTTAGGCCTTTGGCTGCGCAGGCAAAAGGCCTGAAGGCCTCGACCCTATGAAACGAATGGCCATGATCCCAGGCCTGAAGGCCTGGGCTATCAAACAAAAGCTCAGGAAATTGGGGCGCCCTGCCGTTCTTCAACCGAGTGCTGGTGATGCCAGGCTGATGGGCGGGCAAGGCGATACGATCACCTGGAACCAATTCGTCCAGCCGCAGCCAATCGTTTTCGGTGAGGAACCTGTGATTCGGGGTGGCCCGAATCGCCCGGCCCAACCGTGTCGTCAAGCGGAATACGGGCTTCCTGCCAGTGGCAAACGCGCGAGTGACCGTCGCTGGCTCCAGTTTCATGGTCTGCTCGTTCAATGCCCAGACCTTGAAACCACTTCGGCCGGCAAGTTCCACAATGGGCACGCGCGCCCCGGTGTCCGCCAGCGTGACCAAGCTATCCCCAGCCAGGCAGCCGGATTCGCGCAAATCCGACAGCCGCGGTTTGTGATCCTGGCGGTCCTCGGGACCGCGATTTAGCTGGGCCAAGGCGATCACCGGCAAGTTCAGCTCGCGGGCCAGGATTTTCAAGCGCCGGGAGATTTGCGCCACCTGTTCCTGGCGCGGATCGCGGCGGCTTTCCGGCTCGATCAGCTGCAAGTAGTCGATCATCACCGTGCGGATGCCTTCGCGCAATTTCAGGCGGCGGGCGTTGGCCGCGATCCGCAGCATGGTTTGGCCGGGGCTGTCGTCGATGAACATCTTGCCCTGACGCAGCTGCTCGGCAGCGACCATCAGGCGCTGCATGTCGTCCGAGTTGAGGTGCCCTTTGCGCATCTTGTGGTTGGGCACCCGCGCCTGCGCCGACAACATGCGTTCGGCCAGCTCGATGCGCGACATTTCCAGGCTGACCAGAAACACTGGGGCTTTCTCGTCGATGGCGATGTTGCGGGACAAGCTCAGCGCGAACGAGGTGTTGTGAACGCAGATGTCATTGGCGACGAAGTTGTGCGTCTCCGGGATGGTCAGGTCGTAGACCTGCTTGAGTCCGCGCGGTTCGATGGAGACGATCTCGTCCCAGTAGACGTCGCTGCGGGCCAGGCGCAGCAACGGTTCGTCTTCCAGCACGGCGGCGCACCGCTCCAGGCGCGCGCGGGAAAAGCCGCGCCGGCGCACATGGATGTTCGTGCGATCGGTCAGCCCCGACTGCTTGGCCAGCGAATTCCACGACTGCGCGCCTTTGGCCACTGCCAACTGGTCCCAGGCTTCCAGGGGGATCAGGTCCCGATTCGGGTTTCTTTTGCGACCGACTAGTGCTCCCTCCACTCGCGCGAGCGCGGCTTCCTTGCCGAACATACCGATCTGAACCACGAAAGTCCGAATGGCGTCCTGGTCGGTAATGTCGAGTTGCCAGCATTCGCGAAGTTGTTCTCGGTAACGAACGGTGCGCTGCCGCAGCGAGGCGATGATGCCGAAACGGAGCAGCAAGTGCTGGATTTGCCGGCAGAGTCGCTCGCTTACCGTGGCGTAGCCGAGTTGGGGGTTGCCCGTGCCCAGGACGGTGGCCCAACCATCGGTGGCGAACAGCCGATTGAGGAACAATGCCAGTTGTGCGCGGGGCAGGCGAAACACGAACGCGGGGATGGTCTTGCCATGTGCGTTCTTTCCCCAAAGCCCCAGGGCTTCGAGCCAGAGTGTCACCGGGTTCTTGCTGTTGCGGCTGATGGCAGCCAGGCCGTGCGGCGCGAGCGCCCGTGGCTCGACTTCCAGGAGTTCGCAGAGCTTGGCGAACGTCGCCCGATTGGGAACGCAGGCGCTCCGAGTCCAGTGGTTAATCAAGGTGGGCTGCACACCCAGGCTGGCTGCCAGTGCTTTCTTGGTGCGGCCCTTTTCCGAAAGCAAGCCGCGAAGATGCTCCGCGAACGCCGGGCGATGGACGGCGATGAAATCGGCGTCGCCGGTGACATACAGGGTTGGCGTGCGTCGCCCCGCGTGGTCCTCGACCCGCACCGTGACGCCGCCAAAGTCCGCCACGGCCTCGGTAAAGTCATCGAGCAAGCGCTGATTGCTGTTGGTGAAGCCCGGCGAGGTTCCGGTCAGCGTGCCATCGCCGATGAGATAAGCCAGCACCTTGATTTCACACGCCCGCGCCGGTTCCCGTCCCTCCACTTCCAGCCGGCGGGGCACCGCGATCCGATCGCCCACGGTCAATTCAGCGAGCGGACGCCAGCCGGCCAGGGTGCGGAAGGGGTGCGACTGCGTACACTCCACTTGTCGGCCGAGCCGAGTGGTCACGCGGAACACGGGCTTCACGCCATCATCGACATAGCGGGATGGCTGAGTCCAAGTCAGACGCCAGTCATCGGTCAGTGTGAGCAGCTTCGCTTGCTGTTGGCGGAACACTTCTTCGATGGTTGCGACGGCACCGTCGGCCAGGACAATCTCGGCATCGTGCGCCAGACACTTACCCACGCCAGGTCTTGCCGCCACGATGATGAGTTCGCCGTTCTGCAAGCCGGCCGTCAGTTCGTTCAGTTCCGGGTAGCCAGTCGGCACGCCGCTGACCGCGAGATGCCCTTGCTGGGTGCGGGTGTCGATGCGGTCCCAGGCGGCGCGCAGCGATTCGAGCAGCGTGCTGGTCTGGTCGGTCACGCCTAGTTCGGCGATTTCGAGAATTTTCCGCTCGGCGGTTTCGAGCAACTCGTCGGCGGGAGTGGCCTGTTCGTAGGCGTCGCGCAGGATTTCCGTGCTGGAGCGGATCAGCTGCCGGGTGATGGCCTTGTCGCGGACGATGCGCGAATAGTAGAGGATGTTGGCGGCAGTGGGGGCGGCGTCCCAGAGTTCGCCCAGGTAGGGGTAGCCGCCGATGTTGTCGATCTGCTGCTGTTCGCGGAGGAATTCGGCCAGGGTGACGAGATCGACCGGCTGGTGGCGGTCGTTGTAGAGCGTCACCATCGCCTGGTAGATGGTGCGGTGGGCGTCGAGGTAGAAATTGTCGGCGCGGATGAAGCGCACCACGTCGTTGATGACGTTGTTGTCCCGCAGCATGCTGCCCAGGATGCTGCGTTCCGCGTCCCGATTATGGGGAGGCAGACGGTCGGGCCCTCCTTGGTCCGCCATGGCGCACCTCGCGGGAAGCCGCGAGCGTTCCGGCGTGCAAAGCCGCAAGCGGCGCTCGCCTTCGGCTCGCGGCTAAACGTGGAGTTACTTCTTGTCGGCTTTCTCCTGCTGCCGAACCACCAGGACCTTGACTTCGGTTTCGATGTCGTAGCCGAGGCTGATCTTCACGGCATACAGGGCGCATTCCTTGATCGGCCCTTCCAGGCGGACCATGTCTTGCTCCACCTTGAGGTTTTGCTGTTTGAGGCCCTTGGAAATCTCCGGCGCGCCGACGGAGCCGTACAGGTGGCCTTCCTCGTTGGCGTTGGCCTCGATGCTGACCGTCACGCGCTGGATCTGCTCGGCCAGCACTTTGAGGTCGGCCATCTTGGCTTCGCGGGCCTGCTGCACGCGCTTCTTGTAGCGTTCCAGCAGCTTGAGGTTATGCTCGCTGGGGACGGTGGCCAGACCGTTGGGCAGCAGGTAGTTGCGTCCGTAGCCAGGGCGGACTTCCACAAGCTCGCCTTGCTTGCCCAGGTGCGTCACGTCTTCGGTCAACACCAGCTGCATGCCGCCGTGCGGGCCTTTGCGGACTTGCTTGCGTTGTTTGGTTGGCATGGGAAGGTCCTGTTGCTCAAAAAGATTGTCCGGTGCAAAGCCGCAAGCGGCGGCGTGCGTCAAAACGGAATGTTGGAGTCCTCGCCCATCGGTTCGGGCGGCGGCTCCATCGGTTCCTGCTCGGAAGGTTCACCATAGCCGGAGCCGCCGCGCGGAGCGCTGC
>JAGVLI010000993.1 GCA_020054355.1 Planctomycetales bacterium
CAGCGTGGTCTTGCCGGCTTTCCAGGGACTGGTGAGCAACGTCAGGTTGCCGCGCGCCAGGTAGCCGGTCCAGAGCCAGGGGACCGGGCCGGCGAGGCGGTCGAGGTCGGCCTGCCAGAGTTCTTGAAACTGGGCGACGGGAGCGTGGTCGATGTTCATGGGCTGGGCTTGAGAAAATAGAGGGAAGCAGACGAGCCGATCTTCAGTTTGCGAAATGTGGGTGCGATGGATCAAGGTCAGTCGCAAGATGATTAGTGGACACTAACCCTTATTGATTCTCATTGAGACAGCGAAGGGGGTGTCCGTGATATGAATTGAAACGAAACGGCGGCGTGGCAAGCCGCAAGTGGCGAGTCGGGCAAACCTTGCCGGTTGCGCCGAACGCACGGGCGATACGGACGGCAGCGATTGTATCCGGGAAGGCGTTGACTGCGTGCCGGGACGGCGGATTGCCGATGCCAATTCCAGGAGTCGGAGCAAGCGACCGCTGGAGGGCATTCGACCGTGGCCACCTTCTACCTGCTGCCGCCCCGTCCGCTGCTGGGGCGTCATTTCGCGGCTTTCTTGGGGTCGTTGTTCCCGGGCCTGGACTGGAATCGCAGCGATCCGCGTCGGCTGACCGAGACGCTGGAAAGCCTGACCGCCGGTCACGACGATATTTTTCTGGTCTATCGCGAGGAACTGGCGCACGGCGTGGAACCTGCCACGGCGCTGCGCGACGATTTTGGCGCGGAGCCGGGCGATGAGGTCGTGGAATTGCGGGCGGGCGCGCGGCCGGGTGAGTTGACGGCACAGCGCTGGCAATTTGCCTGACCGACGGCAGCGCCGCTGTAGACCGGGGATGATTTCGCGTTTATCATTTCACCATGAGCCAAGTTCAAGACCTGTTCGTTCGTGCCCTCGAACTCCCGGAGCCACAGCGGGCGGCGCTCGCGCACGAGTTGCTGCTCAGCCTGGAATCGGAACCGTTTGACACGGACTGGGAGGCCGCCTGGGGCGCCGAACTCGACGCTCGACTTGCCGAAGCGGATGCCCCCGATTCCAGCGCGCAGGATTGGCGTGAAGCAATCGCGGAAATGCGCCAGGCATTGCCGAAGAGACCGAGCGCATGAGACTTCGCATGCTTGCCGCGGCCCGTCGGGAAGCCCAGGTGGCCGCCAACTGGTACGAGGGCCGACGGGACGGCTTGGGGCACGAGTTTCTGGATACTCTTGCTCAAGCCCTGGAATCGATCGAAGCGGAGCCTCTGAGGTACGCGCCGCCGGAGAACATCCGCACCCGACGAGCAATCAGATGCTGCCCGCTGCGGCGCTTTCCCTACCTGGTGATCTACGAAATCCGAGCCGATGAAATCGTGGTGCTGGCCGTGGCCCACGGCCACCGACGCCCGAACTACTGGCAAAGGCGACGGTGAGTTGCTAAACCGCGAGCGGTCACATCGGATTCAACGCTTCCGTCAGCGACCGCGCCAGGTCGCCGACTTCCTGCACGATTCCCTCGATCGACTTCTTGCCCGCCTGCTCCAGTTTCCGGACGATGGCGCTGCCGACGATCACGCCGTCCACGTGGTCGCGCAGCATGCGGACATGCTCCGGCTTGCCGACGCCGAAGCCGACGCACAACGGCAAGTCCGTCTGGCCGCGCAATGACCGGAGCTGTTCGAGGAGTTGGTCCGGCAGCCGATCGCGCTCGCCGGTGATACCCGTGACGCTGACGCAGTACAGGAAGCCGGTCGAGAGCCGGGCGATGCGGGCGGCGCGCTCCGGCGGCGTGGTGGGTGTCACCAGATGGATCAGCTTCAGGTGCCGTGCCGCCGCGAGGGTACACAGGCCGTCGGCTTCATCGATGGGTAAATCCGGGACGATCAAGCCCGAAAAGCCCGCTTGCCGCGCGCGCTCGAGAAACCGCGGCGCGCCCCGGCGATGCGCCAGGCTGTAGGACACCATGCCCACCAGCGGCACGCCCTTCAACGTGGCGCTCAATGCTTCCGCCCAGCGGAAGATGTCGTCGAGTTTCAGGCCATTGGCCAGGGCCCGGCTGTACGACGACTGGATCACGGGACCATCGGCAATGGGATCGCTGTAGGGAAAGCCGACCTCGATCAGGCTGGCGCCGGCCGCGAGCAATTCGCGGACCAGCAGCGTGGTCGCGTTCAGGTCCGGATCGCCGGCCGCGATGAACGGCATGAAGGCCCGGCGCTGTTCGGCCCGCAGTCGGAGGAAAACGGCATCAATCGGGTTCAGGTTCCCGGCCTCGTCCTGCAAGGCGCGTTGCCGCAGGTGATAGTCCAGGGCGCGCTCGAGGGCGGCGCGGGCGTCGGCTTCCGTATCGGCCACGCACTCGGCATCGGGTAATAGATGGCAAGTGGCGCGAAATCGGCCGTCCGTGCGGGGTTCGACAACAATGGTGCAGGAAGTGGTTGCCATAGTCTGTTTGCAAAATTCGAGGTAAACGATGAACGCTTGTCACTGACCAGGCTTTCCTACTTGATCCGTCGCCAGAACTCCAGGACTTGTCCCGAGTCCGGCTGCGTCGTGAAACTGGCCGGCCTTGGCAAAGCGGGCCAGGATTTCCTCCGGCTGCACCCAGACGACCTGGCCATCGCGCCAGGTCGAAACGGGGTTGCCCGCCCGCGCGTGGGCCAGCACCGCAGCGCGTACGGCGCGCTGCACGGCGGCTTCGATCATCGCGAATCGAGCCCGAAATTCCTCGTTTGTAAGACGCGCAGCTTGGCTCATCTGATGTGGTCCTGGCTTGCCTTGTTCTAGGGTGCGCCAACGCACAATGCAACAGCTGATGCGATCTCATCGAGTTGTGCTGAAGTCACCGCGCCCAGCGGACGGATAAAGCGTGTGAGGGAAATCGACTTGGTCTGAAACGCATCCGCACCCGAATCCTTGGCCAAACCGTTCTCGCCTGTCGCTGGCAATTCAACGAACCAGGGAAACTAGGCGTATGCCATTTTCCAGTCGGTGACAGGAACCACCATCCGCAACGGCAATCTGCCAATTGTATCCAAACTGAGGACGACTGCGGGGCGAAGTTTGCGAATCTCCGCGCCCACTGCCGGATCGAAATCGACCAGCCAAACTTCACCGCGAAGCGGCCCCGGAACTGTCGCCATAGAGGTCGTCCTTGCCGAAGGCTTCAAACGCGGTCAACTCTGGATTGTTTCGGTATTCTTTTTCGGCTACCTCGGCAGCAGCCTGCAGAATCGCGTCGCGCTCGTGGGCGGGCAGGGTGCGAAGCTCGGCAGCCGTCCATCGCTTTGCAGTAGGTAATGGGGTTGGCTTCATCCGTTGTTCTCCTGGCCGCAGCCGATCTCGCAGTCCATTATATCGCAATGCGTTTGCTCACTCCTCGATCTCGTCCCCCAGCAGCCGCGCCACCTCGAAGCAGTCCTTGTCACCCCGGCCCGAAAAGCAGACGACGACCACGTCTTGCTTCGCCCGCTTGGCCGCCACGCGCATGGCTTCCACCACCGCATGAGAGGTTTCCAGCGCCGGGATGATGCCTTCCAGCTTGCAGCAGAGCTTGAAGCCTTCCAGGGCGTCCGTGTCGCCGACGTGGGTATAGCGGACCCGACCGCTGTCCTTCCAGTGGCTGTGTTCGGGTCCGACGCCGGGATAGTCCAGGCCGGCCGAGATGGAATGCACATCCGCCGTCTGCCCGTCGGCGTCTTGCAGGACGTAGCTGAAGCTGCCGTGCAGCACGCCGGGCTGGCCGTGGCTGAGCGTGGAAGCATGATGGCCCGGCTGCGGTCCCCGGCCGCCGGCCTCGACACCAACCAGTTCCACGGATGAATCGCCGACGAACGGATGGAACGCGCCGGCCGAATTGCTGCCGCCGCCGACGCAGGCCAGCACCACGTCGGGCAGCCGGCCGACCTGCTCCAGGCATTGCTGCCGGGCTTCACGGCCGATCACGGACTGGAAATCGCGGACCATCATCGGAAACGGGTGCGGGCCGACCACGCTGCCGATGATGTAGTGCGTAAGATCGGAAGAGC
>JAGVLI010000007.1 GCA_020054355.1 Planctomycetales bacterium
CACAGGGCGCGGTGGTCCGCACAGCGGACCCTACAATATTCCGTAGGGTCCGCTGTGCGGACCGAGCACCGTCGCTACACTCGGTTGCGAACTGCTCTAATCGACGCTCTGCTGCCGGGTTGCCTGGCTTCACTCCGCCGTCGTCGCGCCGAAGAGCGTGAAGCCCACGCCGAGCACGCCCTTCTGCCCGCCGGCCGCCACTTCCGTCTTCCAGTTCAGCACCCAGTTGCCGCCGCCCTTGTTGGCCAGCTCCGGCTTGTCGCCGGGCTTCGGGTTCGGGTAAAGCAGCAGCACGGCCGGATGGCTGCCGCCGGGGATCGACTTGCCGCTCAGTTCGGTCACGTCCTTGTGTGAGAGGATCGCCGCCTTCTTGTCGTCCGCCGCCGGGCAGAGCAAGAGGAACTCGTTGAAAGGCGCGGTGCCCATGTGGTCGCCGTCCATCGGCTGGAAGCCCAGCCGCAGCGTGTAGAGGCCCGGCTTGATGGTCTGCTTGCGGAACGAGTTCCACGCCTGGTTCACGCGCATGACGCCGAGGATCGTGGACTCTTCCAGCTTGCGGTAGTTGATGCCCTTCTGTACTTCGTCGGCGGTCGCCTTGACGGCTAGCTGCTTGGGCAGCCAGATTTCCCAGAGCACCTTGTCGCCTTCGGCTACCTGCAAAGATTGCCCGCTCAGCAGCTGGCGCACCGGCTCCGCCAGTTCCTTGGGCGCTTCGCTGGCCGCCAGCTTGACGCTGCACTTGTTGGGGTCGGCGGCCTGAGTGAAGGAAGCGAACACCATGAGCAAGGCCACGCTGCCGCCAGGAATGCGCAACATGCAACGATCTCCCCTTGTTTATAGGTCAGGCTTTCCAGCCTGACACTCCGCAGAGAGTCAGGCTGGAAAGCCTGACCTACGCAAGACCGTCAAGTGAAAAGCCCACGGGCGGCAACCCGTGGGCTTGATGTTCCCAACGAACGTCGCTGATGCGACCGAGTCCATGCTTCGTGGGTTAGGATTCCAATCCTGACAAACGTTATTGTCAGTCAGGATTGGAATCCTAACCCACGGCCTGTTTGGCTTGTGCCTTACCGGGCGGCGAACGCGCCCAGGTAAGCGCTGCGGTGATCGCAGTCCTTCCAGTTCTCGCCGAAGCTGCGGCCGGAATAGCTGTGCTCGACCGCGACGGCGGCCCGCACCTTGCTCACGCCCGCCGACAGCGGCGGAAACAGCGCCGAATCGTTGCCGCACGCCTTGTCGTGCTGGGCATTGATGCAGCGGGTTTCGATCTTGGCAGCGCCGGCCGTCAGCTTGGCGCAGGAGTCGCCCTTGCATTCGCAGATTTCGAGGGTGATCGGGGCCGTCTCGACCGCCACCACGTCGTTCAGCAGTTTGCCGGCCTGCTTCTTGGCCAGGGCGATCAGCGCGGCGCGCTGTGCCTGGTTGGCCTTCTTATCGACGATCAGGACCGCCCTCGCGGGCGCGGTCTGCTGCATGCCGAGCGTGTCCTGGGCAGCCACCACGGCCACCACGCCCAGGCCGTCCAGGGCGACGCCTTCAAACTCGCCCTTGTCGATCATCCAGGCCATCACGCCGTGCTTGCCGGTCAGGGCGGTGTCGGCATTGCTGAAGCAGGGGCCGGTGAAGACTTCGCAGGTGCGGGCTTCGATGTATTGGCCGGTGATCTCGCCCGCCTGGACGGGAACGGCCGCGAACAGCAGGGCAACGGCGGTCAGGCACTGCCAACGATTCATGGATCAGCCTCCGAGAAGAAGCGGTGTGATGGCAAACCGGGAAGGTGGCGCCTAGCGCCCCATTGTTGTTATTGTGGCACCCGGCCAGTGGTTCCGTCAAGGGGCGACCCTGGACCGTTTACGGTTTAGCACCCGCTAAAGCCGAGCGGCCGGGGGGTCTGGCCCGGCCGCTCTGTTCGGGATCGTCTTCAGGTCGCCCCTGAAAATTGAAACCGCAGGTGCGGCGGGTGATGACGATTCTTTTTCCGATTTTTTCCGACATGAGGTATCCTAGAACGCAGTGCGGCCAAGAAAGTTCTTCGAGTGCGACAGGACGCCAGTGATGGACGCGGCTGATGCAACGCGCTTTGTCCGCGAGTCGCTGTCCATCCCAAACGAAGACTGCTGCGCCTGGTCGCCGCCTGATGAGGAACGCGATGCGTTCTTGAACGAACGACGGTCGGACTTAATCAATTCGCTGGTGGACCCTTACTGCGTCATGGTGACTCCAGATGCGAGCGCCAGAATCTTCGGACAGTGGGAAGAAAGGCCGTACACGATGTTCGTCGTTGCCAAGACTGACAAGAATACGGTCCTCCTGCTCAATTCCGAAAACGGTTGTTTTTCGCTCGGCTCGTTCGACGCTGCGGGGGTAGTACAGATACTTGGTTTTTCTTCAAACGATGCGCTGGCCGAATGGGTGGATTGATCCACTATCTAAACTTGGCGATTGCCGACCACGGACTTGTTGGAGTTCGCCGATTTTAACACTAATACAATTCATGGGTCATTTCTTCTATTCCTTGGGTGCGGTGTCGCTAGCCTTTACGATGGTTCCAGCCTTTGCTTGCACCGGAGAACTCGAATGTCATCCGCCGCGACCCGTCCCTGTGGGGCCGACGTGCTGCTCGAATGCCTGATCCGGCATGGCGTGGACCTGGTCTTCGCCTATCCCGGCGGGGCCACGTTGCCGATTCATCAGGCGTTGACGCGGGTCAAGGACCGGCTGCGGACCATTTTGCCGCGCCACGAACAGGGCGGCGGCTTCGCGGCCTCCGGTTACGCG
>JAGVLI010000638.1 GCA_020054355.1 Planctomycetales bacterium
ACCTCGGCGAGCAGCTTCTCGCCCGCCGCCACGTCGCTGCCGCCGATGAAGACGGCGGTGCGCTTGAGGTCCTTGCCGCCGCGCGTGAAGATGGCCCCGTGGATCAGGCCGCGCACATCCTCCGGCTTGACGTTGCCGTAGCTGAACAGTTCGTCCACGCCGGCGTCGATGGCGACGACTCGATCGAAGACGCTGGGATGGGCGTCGCTGTCGAGCTGAATCAGGATGCTGCGTTTTTCGTCGCTCATGGCAGGAAGCTCTATGCTGCACGCGGCCCGAAAGGAGACTTCCGAGCCGCGCACGCAGTAAGCGGTAGGCCCTTCCGAGCCGCGCACAAAGTAAGCGGGGCAGCCGACCGCTTACTTCGTGCGCGGCTCCGCGAATGGCGGCTCGGCGGATGTCTGAATGAAGGTCTCATTGCGGGCCGCGTGCGCTCCAGGAAGCATCACTTCGGAGAGAACGGGTGCTTGACCTTGTCCTTCTGCGCCGTGATGTCGTCGATCTTCGGCTCGCCCTTCATGGCGTTCGCAATCGCCATCTTGGTAGCCGTGTAGTTGTACTCGAAAATCTTGGCGTCATCCTTGGCCTGCGGATGAATGAAGACGCCGCAGACGATGACCAGGTTTTCGGCTTCGCTCTTGGGAATGACGCCGGCGGCGACGCTGTCCGCGACCGCCCGGGCCACGGCGGACTGCGCCGGGCCGAACATCTGCACGGCTTGCCCCAAACCCTTGATCGTCACCTTGGTAATCATCACGGTCGCGGGCTTGCAGATCAGATTGGGGGCGATCACCGCCAGCAGATTCGTGTGGCCGTGGCTCTGGTTCGCCAGGGCATTCGCGAACGCGGCACCGACGGGACCGGTCTTGGCGCCGATCAGCAGATCGATGTGCGCGATCTCGTTGCCGTCGCCGGCCAGTGCTTCCCCGATGTACATCGACATGGTTGGTTCTCCCTGATGCGGTCTTCTGAATCCATCCTCTTCCGTCGCTGCCCGGTGGAACAATCAGGAGGGAATATACCAGCGCGTACCGGGAAGGCAACCAGTTTCCGAGGATGGCGGCCGTGCAAAGCCGCAAGCGGCGACCGGGAAGCGGCGCGGTCAAGGACACTGGACAAGACGAAAAAGAACGCTTACAATTCCATGTCAACGATTGAAGCTACGTGTACCTGGGTTATTCGATCCGCGTTCCCCAACTGCGACGAACGACGCACCACAATGCCGTTGCCCAGGTCAGCACCCAAAACATCGCTCCAGGAGGTCTGTTTGACGACTGCGACGTTGCAGGAACCCGCCGCCGGTTTCCAAGCCTTATCACTTTCCCCCCCGATCCTGGCTGCCCTGAATCGCGCTCAGTATTTCCAGCCGACTCCCATTCAGGCCGCCCTGATCCCGCACGCCCTCACCGGACGCGACGTCATCGGGCAGGCCCAGACGGGCACCGGCAAGACGGCTGCTTTCCTGCTGCCGTTCATGAACGCCTGGCACGACACCAGCGAGCCTGGGCCGCAAGCCGTGGTGCTGGCGCCGACCCGCGAACTGGTCGTGCAGGTGGCGCAGGAGGCCACCAAGCTGGCGCCGAGCAAGCAATTTCGGGCACTGGCGATCTACGGCGGCCAGCGCTTTCGCGAACAACTGATCGAGTTGAAGCGGGGCGTCAACCTGGTCGTGGGCACGCCAGGGCGGGTGCTGGATCACCTCGGCCGGGGCACGTTGCAGCTGGGTCGGGTCCGCTACGCCGTCCTCGACGAAGCGGATCGCATGCTCGACATCGGCTTTCGGCCGGACATCGAAAGGATCCTGCGCCACTGTCCCCAGCAACGGCAAACCCTGTTGCTTTCGGCCACCTTGCCCGATGCGGTGCTTCGTCTCGCCCAGCGCTACATGCACGAACCGCACCACATCAACCTGTCGCCGGAGAAGCCGGCGGTCGATTCCATTCGCCAGTCGTACTTCACGGTCGATGAAGACCGGAAGTTCGACTTGCTGCTGCGGGTGATCGACCGCGAGAATCCGCGGCAGTGCATCATCTTTTGCCAGCGGAAGCGCACGGCCGACCTGTTGTACCGCGACCTGCGCGAACAGCGCAAGCGCGTCGCCACCATGCACGGCGACCTGGCGCAGCCCATCCGCGACCGGATCATGCAGTACTTCCGGGACGGCAAGATCGTCTGCCTGGTGGCCACCGACGTGGTCGGCCGGGGCATCGACGTGACCGGCATCTCGCACATCATCAACTACGACCTGCCCGAGGACGCCGACAACTACATCCACCGCATCGGCCGCACCGGGCGCATGGGCAAGGACGGTGTCGCCATCTCCTTCGTCACGCCCGAGGAAGGCGAACGGCTGACCCAGATCGAAATCTGCGTCAACATGGTGATCCGCCAGGACCAGATTGAAGGCTTCGAGTCCTTTCGGCCGCGCGTCAAGGTGCAGGAAGAAGCGCCGAAGCGGGCCGCGCCGGTCTTCGGGCGGCCCGTCAAGCGGTATTCGCGCCGACTGTAGTTTCGCCAGCACGCCGCTTGCGGTTTAGCAGGATTTGCCAACGAAAACGGGCCTCGGCGCTGGCGCACCGAAGCCCGTCGTGCGTTTCAGGTCTCGGGCGAAGCCGCGCTTCGCCGACCGCGAATCAAGGCAGCGGGGGCAGGCCCTTGTTCTTGTCGGTGCAGCCCCAGACATTCTTCGAGTCCTGATTCTCCCAGACCGTGATGTTCATGTTGGCAACATGCGCGTCCCCGAACAACGTGGGCACCACGTTGGGATGGGGTGAAGCGATCGAACCGGAAGTGGGCAGACCTGCGTTGTCCTGCTCGAAGCTCTTGCCGAGCTTGACCGCATGGCCCCCCCGGTCGAACCATTCCTTCAAGCTGTTGGCGGGGTCGTTGTAGTCTTCCGGCTTGCAGCCCCGATGCGAGAGCAGCAGCGAGTTCGTGGTACCGTCGAGGTTGGTCAGTGCCCCCAAGGTGTAGGGCTTGCCGCTCTTCGGTTTCAGCACGGTATCGGCCTTGGCGTCGTCCGTGTGCATGTAGCCGTAGTCGCAGTAGGGGCCGATGGCTGCGCCATGGCGGCTGGGGCACAGAAAGATTTTCTGGCCGACCTTGTCCGTTTCCGCCGCCACACGGTCGTTGATTTCCACGAAGGTGGCAATGTCGTAGGCGAAGCTGCCCGACAGGCCGAGTTTCTTGTCCGCGACCTCGCAGGGCAGGAAGCCCACCGAATCGTGGTAAGTGTGCATGGCGATGCCCATCTGGCGCAGATTGTTGACGCAGACGATGCGGTTCGCGGCTTCGCGCGCCCGCTGCACCGCGCCCATCGTCATGGTGGCGAGGACTGCGATGATCGCAATCACCACCAGCAGTTCAATGAGCGTGAAGCCTTTCCGCTTCCGCGATTGAACGGTCTTCATACCCGGACTCCTCGGTAAAAGAGAAAAAAGAAAATAAGTGCGGAACGATCGTTCCGCGATCGGCGCGATTGGAACCCAAAGGCGTTCTTGGGCGTCGAAACCACTACGGCGAGCAACCGTGGGGAAGTGCTGCTCTTGAGAGGAATACGGTCATCCCTCCCCTGTGTGTTCGCAATTCATCTGCTCAAACACACCTAACCTAAGTTGCCCTATCGTTTCTGTCAACTAAAAACGGGGATTTAGACACAACCACGCAACCGGACTGAAACGCACGACGGGCTTCGGTGCGGTAGTTTCGCACCGAAGCCCGTCGTGCGTTTCATGTCGCAGGCGAAGCTCGCTTCGCCGATTCCAAATCAAGGAAAGGCCGGCAAGCCGACGTTCCTGTCGGTGCAGCCCCAGGCCTTCTTGGGATCCTGAGCGCTCCAGACAGCAATGTTCATGTTGGCGACATGAGCATCACCGAACAGCGTCGGCACCACGTTGGGATGGGGCGCGGCGATCGAGCCCGCGGCGGCCAGGCCTTCGTGGTCCTGCTCGAAGCTCTTGCCGAGCGGTACTGCATGGCCTCCCTTATCGAACCATTTCTTCAAGCTGTCGGCGGGGTCGTTGTAGTCTGACGGCTTGCACCCGCGGTGCGACAGCAGCAGCGAGTTCGTCGTGCCGTCGAGGTTCTCCAAGGCGCGCAGCGTATAAGGCTTGCCGTCTTTCGGCCTGAGCACGGTGTCGAATTGCGCGTCGTCCGTGTACATGTAGCCGTAATCGCAGAACGGGCCGACGGCCGAGCTGTGCCGGCTGGGGCACAGGAAGGTTCTCTGGCCCTCGCCGGAAAGGGCAGCCGCCTGCCGATCGTTGATTTCCACGAAGGTGGCAATGTCGTAGGCAAAGCTGCCCGAACTGCCGTTCCTTGGGTCGGCGACCTCGCAAGGCAGGAAACCCACCGAATCGTGGTAGGTGTGCATGGCGATGCCCATCTGCCGCAGGTTGTTGACGCAGACGATGCGGTTGGCGGCTTCGCGCGAACGCTGCACCCAGAGCATCGCCATGCCGGCGATGAATACGATGACCGCAATCACCGCAATCACCGCAATCACCGCAGTCACCACAATCACCACCACCGTCCGCGATTGAACGGCCTTCATACCCGGACTCCTCGGAGAAAAGTGAAAAAAGAAAATGAGTGCGGAACAATCGTTCCGCGATCGGCGCGATGTGAAACACCTCATCCGCGTGTCGGACCAGCTATGGCGAACAACCGTGGAGAAATGCTGCTTTTGTCGAAACAAACGAGCCTAACCTAAGTTGCCTCATTGCTTGTGTCAACCAAAGACCGGAATTTCGACGCCACCGCAGCCGTCACCCGCTGCAAGGAGATTGCTCTTTACAGAGATACGAGCGACCGCTATTTTCCGCGTCCTTTCGATGGGTAAATTCAGTTTCGCGGGGGAAGTGTCATGACCGGGCGACTTTGCGCCGTGGCAGCGCTCCTGCTCGGCCTGATCGGCTGCAGCACCGGCGACTTCGTGCTGAACTACTTCTCGCCGTCCGGCACGGAGCCGGACCAGCGCGTCGTGCATGCGTCCCTGGCGACCGTGACGCAGACCGCGCAGGGCGTCCTGCGGGAAATGAGCATTGCCGCGACACTCGGCGAACAGGGCGAGCGCACGGTAATGAACTGCGTCACGCCGAAAGGCGGCCGGTTCGCGCTGCTGCTGTCCAAGGTGCCGGACCCGGAGGGCAACGAGCGGACCCATGTCGATGTGCAATGGGAGAGCCAGCCGGAGGAAGCCACGGCGATTCGCCTGATGGCCGGCTTGCGTGTGCTGAGCAGCCGAAAATAGCGAAAGCAGCAAGAGCGGCGGCGCCATGGGCGCCGCCGCTCTCCGTGTTGGCCGATCCAGCGGATGGCGTGGAGCGGCCAACCCTCCTGCGGGTCGGACCACTCAGTGCTGAAGTGTCATATCGACGGTCTTCCCAGGCGACTTGAAGGAGAGGTGCGCGATGCTCTCCGAGGACTTTGACCGACAGTTCGACGACTGCCTGGTTCCCCCGCCGCCGCTCGATTGGCGCGTGCCCAGCTGGCGCTGGCCGTTCGTGTTTTCCCTGCTCGCCCACGGGCTGCTGGCTGGCTGGTTCGCCTTCGCCGCCGGCCAGCGGCAAGCATCCCCCGCTGATGCTCCGGAAGCCTGGACCGCCAGCGAGCCGCGAGGTCTGGATGTTCGCTTCATCGATATCCTGGACGCGCCGGAAGCACCCACCGAGCGCGTGGTGACGGTCGGGGCCAGTATCGAGCTTGCGGCTCCTCGAATGCCCGAACCCGCCGCTCCAGCCAGTGAACCAATTCCGCACGACACGGC
>JAGVLI010001099.1 GCA_020054355.1 Planctomycetales bacterium
CTTCGCGCCCTGGTCGATCCAGACTTTCAGCAGCGCCAGTTCCCGATCGGTCAGCGGCTCCTCGCTCTTGGGCGGCATGAACGGCTTGCTCGCCTTGCTGACGAGCCGAATCAGCAAGCTGCCGCTCGCCTTGCCGGGCACGACTGCCGGGCCTTGCTTGCCGCCCTTCATCAAGCCCGCGTGAGTCGCCAGGTCGAGACCGCCCTTTTTCACCGGGCCGCTATGGCACGCCAGGCACTTGTTGACCAGCAGCGGCGCGATCTCCTTCTCGTAGGCCACCGGCTCCTTGCGGTCGGGTGCCTGGGAAGCAACCGGGCTGGCAACGATAAACAGGAAAGCAGCAGTCAGGCAGGATCGCATCGACGGCTCCGTGGTGGGTAGGGTCCGCTGTGCGGACCAGGCGAAACGGTCCGCACAGCGGACCCTACGACCTGTTTGCCCGTGGGTCACGATTCCAATCGTGACAGGGTGCAAAGACTGTCACGATTGGAATCGTGACCCACGGGCTAGAGGTCGCTGGATTGGGCACTAGCTCAACGGCTGAACACGAATTCCTTGGTATTGAGCAGCGCCCACAGGAAGTCGTGGTACGCCTGGGTCTTGGCCAAGTCGGTCGCGCCCTTGCCCGTCAGGTACTGCTCGACGGTGCGCAACTCCTCGGCGCTGGGGGTGCGGGAGAAGTATGCCAGGTAGACCTCGCGGACTTTCTCCGCGTCGGGTCGCTTATCGGCGATCAACTGCGCGGCACGGGCTGCGAGCTTGCTGCGGATGGCGGTCGAGTTCAGCAGGTGGGCGCGCTGCGCCAGCGTGACACTCGGATCGCGCTCACACTCGCAGGCCGACTGCCGTTTCGACTTGCCGAAGACTTCCAGGAAGTACGAGCCGACAAAAATGTCCGGCAAGTCGATGGCGCGGGTGCCGGCCGGAAACTTCGCGCCGCCCTGGCCCGTGAACTCGGTGGGGCTGCCCGTGACCTGGTCGATGGCGTCGAGCAGCACCTCGGCCGGCAGCCGCCGCAGCTGGTAGCGGGCAAAGTTCTGCTTGTCGTGCTGGTTCCACTCGCTGGCCGTGCTGGCAAGCTGGTACGTCTTGCTGGCGCAGATGGTGCGGATCAACTGCTTCAGGTCGAACTGGTGCTCGATGAAGTCCTTGGCCAGCGCGTCGAGCAACTCGGGGTTGCTCGGCGGGTTGGTGACGCGCATGTCGTCGATCGGGTCGACGATGCCTCGGCCGAAGAAATGGCCCCAGTAGCGGTTGACCAGCGTGCGGGCGAAGTATGGATTGTCCGGGCGGGCCATCCAGTCCACGAGCAGGTGGCGTGGGTCGTCTCCGGGCGCCAGGGTGATTTCCGCGCCGTCCAGCGGCTTTGGCCGGGGGTATTCCTTGCCGCGCGGACTGCTCAGCGTCAGCTTCGCATCGAAGGCGACCTTCTGGCCGAGCCGGGCACCCTCGTTCAAACGCACCGGGGCGAAGTCGCCCTGGCTCTTCGGGTCGCGGCCGCGCGACTGCCATTGCAGCCGGCCGAAGAACATGGCCAGGCCCCAGTAGTCATCCTCGGTCCACTTCTCGAACGGATGGTGATGGCAGCGGGCGCACTGGATGCGGGTGCCGAGAAAAGCCTGGGCCATGTCATCGACCAGGCCCTGCGGCGTCTTCAGCTCCAGGTACCAGAGAATGGGCGCTGCCGTCTCCGGCCCGCTGGTCACGCCCTGCGCCGTGATGATCTCGCGGACGAAGCGGTCATAGGGCTTATTGTCGCGCAGGCTGTCCTTGATCCAGGCATGGAAGGCATCGGCGCGCTGGGACTCGGTATCCAGTGCCGGGGCTTTGTCCTTGGCGTTATCGTCCTTCTTGGCGGTGCGCGACCCGCCCCGCAGCCGCAGCACGTCGCCCCACTTGAGCGCGAAGTAGCTGGCATAAGCCGGCCGGGTCAGTAGGTCGTCGACGAGCTTGCTTCGCTTATCGGGAGCAGCATCGGCCAGGAACTTCTCGGCTTCGGCGACCGTGGGCAGCGTACCCGTGATGTCGATGCTGACGCGCCGCAAGAATTCGCCGTCGGTGCAGACCTCCGCGGCGGGAATGCCCAGTTGCTGCAAGCGGGCGAAAACGTGCTGGTCGATGTAATTGTTCGGTGCGTGCTTCGGGAACTGGTCCGAGGGCGTTTGTTGCGGAATCGCCGCGCGGAAGACGCCGACTTGCCCCAGGTAGCGCACCATGATCGCCGCCTCGCCGCTGTGGTCGCGGGTTGCGATCTTGCCCGTCTTCGTCACCGAGGCGAGCAATTCCTCGTTGCTGACGAATTCGGCACGCGGCGTCACGTCGGCGTGGCTGCCATCGCTGTAATGAGCAGTGACCGAAATCTGCTGGGTCGTTTGCGGGGCCAGGATGCGTTGCCCCGGCGTCACGGTGATGCCAACCACCTTCGGATCGTCCTTGCTGCCTTCGGGCAGTCCACCGGCGATCCAGCGGCTGAGCAGCTGATATTCGACGCTGCCGGTGGGCAGCAGCTTGCCGCCGCCGTGACCGAGACTGCCCGTCGCCTTGAGCAGCAGCAAGCTGCGTTCGGGAGCGGTCGGCATGGTGCGCCGGCCGCGATTCTCGCGGGCCAGCGCCGCGTAATCCGCTTCCGGATCGAAGCCAAGCAGCGATAGCTTGAAGCCATTTTGACCCTCGGCCTTGCCGTGGCAGGCTCCGGTGTTGCAACCGAACTTGGTCAGGATCGGCATGATCTCGTTGGCGAAATGGATCGGCCGTTCCCGATCCGCGCCGGCCACGGCGACCGCGAGCTTCACGGACTTGCCCTGGAATTCCGCGCTCAGCTCCGTGCTGCCATTAGCCAACGGCAGCACCATGCCGTCCGTCTCGACGCGCACGATCCTGGCATCGCCGGCACGGTAGACCGCCTGCGCGGTCACGTCGCGCATCCCGCCGTTGGCGAAGTGCGCGGTGACGACCAGCTGCTGAAAGTGATCGGCGCTGCGCAGCTGCACTTTCTCCGGCCAGACGGAAAGGGCCGTCAGGTCGCCCTGACCGATGGGCGCGGGCGGGGCGGCCACGGCCGGCTTCGGACCGAGCAGCACGAACGACAGCACGAGCGGAAGGATGCGGTACATCGCCGACCTCGGGAGTAGTACGGGAAACAGTTGCTGGCGAGCGGCGGGCGTCAGCCCGCTGTTTTGGATTGGCACCACTCGCATGATATTCCAACAGCGGGCTTACGCCCGCCGCTCGCCAGTGACTACGAACGCTCAGAACAACTCGGCAATCGACTCGCGCTGATCGAGCAGGTATTGCGGCCGGCCGAAATTGTCCGGCACCTTGACTTCCAGGTCGATGCCGAGGAAGCGATACACCGAGGCATACAGGTTCTGGATCGAATACGGCTTGCTCCGGCTGACGTCCCAGTCGCCGCGCTGGCCGGTGTTGCCGATGACCTGGCCCATCTTCAGACCGCCGCCGGCGATCTGCACCGAATTCGACGCCGGGTAATGGTCGCGGCCGGCCTTGCGATTGACGCGCGTCGTCCGGCCGAACTCCCCGGTGACGAGCACCAACACGTCCTTGTCCAGGCCGCGCTCGTACAGGTCGGAAATCATGGCGTGAATGGCCCGGTCGTACTCCGGCAGGTTCTGCTCACGCAGCTTCTTGAAGTTGTCCTCGTGCGTGTCCCATTTCAGGTTCGCGGGTCCGTAGACCGTGATGAAGGACACACCCGCCGCCGCCAGGCGCAGGGCCAGCAGCAGGCTCGTCCCGCCATAGCTTTGCTTGCCGTACTTCTCCTTGGCGCTTTCCGGCTCCTTGGTCAGATCGAAGGCGTCGCGGACGCGGGGCGAACCCAGCATTTCCAGGGCCTTGGCGGTGAAGGTATCCGTGGCCTGCACTTCGCCGTCGGCAGCGCCCTGCAAACGGTCGAGCGAACGCAGCAAGCCGGTGCGGTCCTGGGGCAGCGTCCCGCCGCTGCGCAGGTCGTTCATCAGGCCGCCGCTGGGGCTGAAGGCGGCATGGGCAGCGCCGAAAAAGGCCGGCCCGTGTTCCTGCATCATGCTCACCCAGGGCGGCATGCCGTTGTCCTTGCTCTGGCTGTAGCGGCTGACCACCGCGCCGACCGCGGGCCGTTTCGGCATCACCCGGCCGGAAAAGCCGGTCGTGAATTCGTAGGTGCCGTGCCCGGCGTCGATGGTCTGCATGCCGTTCAGGACCGTGAACTTGTCCGCGATCTTGGCCTGCAACGGCAAATGCTCGCTGACGCGGATGCCGGGAACCTTGGTCTCGATCGGCTTGAACTCGCCCCGGAACTCGGCCGGCGCGTCGGGTTTCACGTCGAACATGTCGAGCTGGCTGGCGCCGCCGTTCAGGAAGACGAGGATGACGGCCTTGTGCGCTGCCTTCGCGTTGACCGCGCCCCGCGCCCGCAAGC
>JAGVLI010000794.1 GCA_020054355.1 Planctomycetales bacterium
GACCTGCACGTCGAGCGTCGCTCGGCCCGCTTCGCTGGCACCCACCGGCGTCGCCTTGAGTTTCCCCGCTGGCAGGCTGGACCAGAGGTCCACGGCCTGGGCCAACTGGGAGCCGATCAACGTGATGCGCGTGGTCTTGCCGCGCTGCGCCACCGGCGGCTCGATGCGCTCGATCCGGCCTTGCGCGAGACAGCGGGCAGGCCCGATCACCAGAGCGACCGCGATGAGCGCGGAACACGACACGGACAGAATAGCTTGTCGAATGGGATGCACGCTGCAACCTCGTGGGGCAGGTCGTTCAGGCGGGGTCCGGGCAGGGGGGTGGGTCGAGAATCTTCGAGTTCAAAGGGTTGCCGACCGCTGGAGGATAATAACACATCCGGGAAAGAACATCTTCAGAAAAATGGCGGCGGTGCTGAGCGGAGAAAAGAAGTCCGGGTTGATTCGCGACGCTTCGGAGAAGCGTTGAACCGCTCAACGCTTCTCCGAAGCGTCGCGAATCGGTATGTGACAAGCATCATGAACTTGGTTCTTATCGCCGCCAGGCTTGCTGCTGCTGCTTGCAATCGCGTCAGCTGCGATGTAGACTCGCCGCATGATCCAAGCTCCGCTCGCCGATCAGTTCCCTGCTTATCCCCACTCCTGGTATCTGTTCTGCACCGCGCGGGAAATTCAGCGACGACCGGTTTCGCGAAGTATGCTCGGCGGGCAATTTGTCGCGTTTCGCACCGCCAGCGGCCGACTGGTCCTGATGGACGGCCGGTGCGGTCACCTCGGGTCCGACCTCGGCCAGGGCTGCGTCAAGGGCGAAGCCATTCAGTGCCCTTTTCATCACTGGGAATACGCAGCCGACGGGCAATGCTCTCACATTCCCGCCGCCGCCGACATCCCTCCTTGGGCACGGCAGGCTTGCTATCCAGTCCAGGAACGGCACGGCTGCATCTTTTTCTTCAATCGGCCCGAGGCGCTCTATCCGCTGCCGTTCTTCGCCGGAGTCGGCCCCGATGAACTGGCCGCCAGCCGGCCCTTTGGCACGGTGCTGCGTTGCCCGTGGTACATGGTGGGCGCCAATGCGTTCGACTTGCAGCATTTCCGGGCAGCCCACGACCGTCGCCTGGTGGGCTTGCCGGCGGTGGACTGTCCAGCGCCGTTTGCACGCCGAGCCACCGCCCGGTTCGCCGTCGCGGGCGATTCGCTGCGCGACCGGGTGACGCGCTGGGCGGCCGGCGACGAGGTCGAAATGTCCATCACCGATTGGTGCGGCAATTTGATGTTCGCCACGGCCACGTTCCGGCGGACGACGAGCTACGGCCTGGTGGCCACGGAGCCGCTGGCAACAGGTGGAGTCTGGGTGCGCGTGATCGTCTTTGTCCGGCAAAGCGCCAGCTGGCTGGGCCAGCTTTGCCGCGATGTCCTGCGTCTGGAAGTGCGCCGTTGGTTCATCAAGAAGTTCCTGTCGGCCGACGCACCCCGCCTGGACGGCGCCCACTACAATCCGCACGGACTGATCGAAGCCGACCGAGACCTGGCCGAGTATTTCCAGTGGCTGGCGCAGGTTTCTCATGGGACACCCAACCAGGAGTGGCGCTCGACCGGGCTGGTCCCAACCTTGCAGCCAACAGCGCCGGCATAGGAGTTACCCATGCAATACCGGTTCGCATTGGCGGTGCTGATGGTCGGCCTGGGCAGCTGCCTGCTGGCCCAGGAACCCAAGGCAGCGCCGCCCGAAGACCCCGTTCACGAGGAGCTGCGCGCCCTGCGCGATGGCGTCCTCGATGCTTTCAACAAGAGCGACCTCGAACGCCTCTTGACCTTCGTTCACAAGGATGCGGTCCTCACCTGGCAGAACGCCGAGGTCAGCCGGGGGCATCAAGGCATTCGCGATTACTACCAGAAGATGATGACTGGCCCCAATAAGATCGTCGAGAGCGTCAAGGGCACCGCGACGGTGGACGACCTGACTACCCTCTACGGCGACAAGAACGGCGTCGCCGTCGGCGCGCTCGAACAGGATTTCAAGCTGGCCGACGGCACGGACCTGCACCTGTCCAACCGCTGGACGGCGGACGTCGTCAAGGAAGACGGCAAATGGCGGATCAGCCGTTTTCATGTGTCGGCCAACCTCTTCGACAACCCGGTGCAGCAACTCGCCATCAAGAAGACGGCCCAGTGGACCGGCGGTATTGCTGGCCTGGCTGGGCTGTTGGTTGGTGTGCTCGGCACGGTGATCGTGGGCCGGATGCGCAAGCGCAACTGAACGAGAGGATGGCTGGCTCATGGACCGTGCCGCCGACTACGCCGCCGCGCTGCTGTGCCGCGCGGCGGCCTGGCCAGATCAGGATGCCTACACCGAACTGACGGTGCCGGTGCTGTGCGACATCGCCGCGCGGGAAGGCTGCGATTTCGCCACCGCGCTGCTGTATCACCGGCTGACCCAGTCGCCCAAGCACGGACCATTCATTCGCGGCATCGACGCTCAGTCTGCTGGCGACTGTCAAGGTCTGCGCGACGCCACCCTGGCGATCGTGCCGGGCGCCTGCTGGGCCGAGTATCCGCACACCGGGGCTGACGGTCAGCGCTTGCGCGCGATCGCCGGGGAACTCGGCATCCCGACCGAATTGATTCCCGTGCGGAGCTTCGGCGCGCTGGCCGACAATGCCCGCATCATCGCCGACTGGCTCAGGCAGCATCGCTCCCGGCCGGTGGTCCTCGTGTCGCTCAGCAAGGGCGCTGCCGACGCGAAATATGCCCTCGCTCGACCGGAAACCGCCGACGCTTTCCGCCACGTCGCGGTATGGATCGATCTGTCCGGCATTCAGTTCGGCAGCCTGCTCGTCGGTTGGTGGCAGGCCCAGTGGTATCGCCGCTGGCCGTTACGGCTGTTGTGCTGGTATCAGGGCTATCAATACAGACACTTGCAAGAGGTAGACCGCCGGCCGGGGGGCATGCTGGATTTCGATCTCCAATTACCCGAACACTTGCAGGTCGTTCATCTGGTCGGCTTTCCCCTCGTCGGTGGAACGGATGCGCGTGATACCGGCCACGACAATCCCGCCCAGTCATCAGCGAGCAGCCTCAGCTGCAAGCTGGCGCGCTTGACTTACCGCCGACTGTCGCCGTTCGGCCCCAACGATGCCGGCGGCAACCTGCTCGGCGATGTGGTCCGGCTGCCCGGCAAGATCTACCCGGTCTGGAACGCCGACCATTACCTGAACCCCACCTGGGACATCCGGCCGCTCATTGCCCGGGTCTTGCACTGGGCCTCGGCCGAAGTGCAGGAGCATCGCCTGTCGGCAAATGTCTCGGAGGCGCTGTCATGAAAATTCAACTGCTTTCCCCCGCCGGCGAAATCCATCGCAACCAGTCGGGCATCTTCAAGACGGCGCTGCGCTACGCCCCGTTGACCCTGACCACGCTCGCAGCGCTGGTCCCGGAGGAACTGCACGCCGAGGTGGCCATTCAGGATGAGGGCGTCCAGTCGCTCGACCTGGACTTCGACGCGGACGTGGTCGGCATCACGGCCATCACCGGCACGGCGCTGCGTGCGTATGGCATTGCCGACCAGCTGCGGGCCAGGGGGCACATCGTCGTCATCGGCGGGCCGCATGCCACGCTCTTGCCCGACGAGGCGGCCCAGCACGACGACGCGGTCGTGGTCGGCTACGCGGAAAAGTCCTGGCCGCAGCTCCTGCGCGACGTGGCCCAAGGGCAGCTCAAGCCACGCTATTTCACGCCGACAGGCCGGAGCCTGGCCGGCGTGCCGATCGCGCGGCGCGACCTGCTCAAGAAGGAGCGCTATGCCACGATCAACAGCATCGAGGCGACCCGCGGCTGCCCGCACAAGTGCGACTTCTGCGTCGTGCCCAGCGCCTGGGCCAATATCTATGCGCATCGTCCGGTGGAAGAAGTGGTCGCCGAGTTGGAGACGTTCGAGGGCCGCGAGGCGCTGTTCATCGACCTCAGCCCCGTGGAGGATGTCAACTACGCCAAGTCGCTCTACCGGGCCATGATCCCCCTGCGCAAGCGCTGGGTCGGCCTGTCCACCACCCGCATCGCCGAGGACCGGGAACTACTGAGCCTCGCCGCCCAGAGCGGTTGCAAGGGCTTGCTGATCGGCTTTGAATCGATCAGCCAGGACACGCTCAACGAGACGCACAAGGGGTTTCATGCCGCCCCGGAGTACGCCGAAGTCGTCAAGAAGCTGCACGACCACGGCATCGGCATCCAGGGCTGCTTCGTCTTCGGCTTCGACAACGACGACGAACACGTCTTCGAGCGCACGGCCGAGTTCGTCGACCGGACCAAGATCGACCTGCCGCGCTATGCGGTGGTGACGCCGTTCCCCAATACCGGCTTCTACAAGCGGCTGGAGAGAGAAGGCCGGCTGCTGCACCAGCACTGGCCGCTCTACGACGTGGAGCATGTCGTCTTCCAGCCCCGACAGATGAGTCCGGAGCGCTTGCAGGAAGGACTCGAATGGACCTGGCGGCAGAGCTATTCCTGGCGTTCGATCTTCCGACGGTTGGCGGGAGCGCCGTGGTCGATTCTGCCGCTGTGGGTGTCGCTGAATTTCGGCTACCGCTATTACGCCCTGCACCTGCACGAGAAAACCGGGACGATTCTCCGCGATCCCGAGTTCATGAAGCAAGCGCAGGCGCGGGCGGAACGCAGTTTCGCGCTGACCGGCGGCGGTCGGACGTGCGGGACGGCGGGGCGCGCGGAACTGGTGAGCGGGGCTGCCTGGCAGAGTGGGGAGTCCGATTGATGCGCGTCACCTTGATCTACCCTTCGGTCGGCCGCAAGGAAAACACGCCCTATGTGCGCGCCTGGCAGATGCAGCCGCTGTCGATGGCGCTGCTGGCCAGTCTGATGCCGGCCGAAGTCGAGGTCCGCTTTTACGACGACCGCATGGAGGAGATTCCCTTCGACGAGCCGACCGACCTGGTGGCTATGAGCGTCGAGACTTTCACGGCCTTGCGTGCTTACAAGATTGCCCGGCAATTCCGGGCGCGGGGCGTCCCCGTCGTCATGGGTGGCTATCACGTCACTCTGATGCCCGACGAGGCACGGCAGGAAGCGGATGCCATCGTGGTCGGCGATGCCGAACCCGTCTGGCGGCAGCTGCTCGACGATGCCCGGCGGGGCTGCCTGGAGCCGGTCTACGACGGCCGAGGC
>JAGVLI010000868.1 GCA_020054355.1 Planctomycetales bacterium
GGCCGCAGCGGCGTCCGCAGATACATGGCCGCGATCACCCGCAAGTAGTACCAGGCGCCGGCGGCCGCGTTCAGGGCCGCGATCAGCGCCAGCCAGCGAAACAGCAACGCTTGCTCCGGCCGCACTTCGAGCGCTCCCAGGAACAGGAAGAACTTGCCGGCGAAGCCCGCCGTCAAGGGCATGCCGATCAGGCTGAACAGGAAGACCGCCATCATCAGGGCCACGCCCGGATGGCTGCGGCTGACACCGGCCATGTCGTCAACGGTTTCGATCGGCGCTTGTGGCGTGCTCAGGTACGCCAGCACCGCGAACGCGCCGACGGTCATCGCACCGTAGGAAACGAGATAAAAGACCACGGCTTCCGCGCCGCCGACTGCCGCCGCTGTATGGGCCAGTTCCGGCGCGGTCGCCAGGCCGATCAGCATGTAGCCGGCGTGGGCCACGCTGGAGTAGGCCAGCATCCGCTTGAGGTTGTCTTGCAGCAAGGCCAGGATGTTGCCGACGGTCATCGTCATCGCGGCCAGGATCCAGAAGAGGATCGGCGCCTGTGTGCCCAGCGCCACGCCGGGCGGCCGGTTGCCCGGCCAGACGAAATCCAGCACGCGCAGCAATGCCGCGAAGCCCGCCAGCTTGGGCACGAACGCCAGCAGCGCCGCCGACGACAGGCTGGTGCCCTGGTACACGTCCGGCGCATAGAAGTGGAACGGCACCGCGGTGATCTTGAAGCCCAGCCCGGCGACCACCATCACCAGGGCCACTAGCGCGATCAAGGGCAATCGACCGGCGTCCGTGGACCGCAACCCGTCGAGCAGCGCCGTGATGTTGGTCGTGCCGCACAACCCGTAGAGGTAGCTGAAGCCGAAGAGCAGCAGTGCCGTGGAAAAGACGCTGAGCAGGAAGTATTTCGCCGCCGACTCTCGCGCGCCGAGGTCGGTCTTCTGCAGATACAGGATCACGTAGGTCGGAATGCTGATGAGTTCCAGCGACAGGAACAGCACCACCAGGTCGTTGGCCATGGCGCTCAGGCCGACGCCCGCGATGATGATGAGCAGACAGGCGAAATACTCCGCCGCGAGATCGTCGCTGACTTCATTCCAGCCGAAGAGCACCAGCACCGCGCCGCCGACGAACGCCACGATCTTGAGGAGCACGGCGAGCTTGTCCAGGACCAGCGGCTGGACCAGGTCCGGCGCTTTCAGGGCGAACATGGGATAGTCCGGCTGGCGGAAAAACGGCAGCGCCAGAATGAAGCCGGCGACCGCCAGAATGGCGAGCGACTTCATCGCCCAGAGATGGCGATCCTGCCGAAAGGCGCCGCCGAGGAACAGCAGGCACGCCGACAGGATCAGCACGATTTCGGGCAGCGCCAGCAGGTAGACGTTGACCAACTCGGCGGCGACGCTTTGGTTCGGGTTCACGGGGTTCGGTTCTCCTGCTTGTCATCCCGCAGGCTCAGGGCCGGGGCCGGGCTACCGCGTTCCCTGGCCATTTGCGCGATTCTGCTCACGCTGTCCACTTCCGGCTTCATCGATTCCAGCATCGGCTGCGGGTAGACGCCGATCGCCAGGCACAGGACCATGATCGGCGCAACCGTCAGGATTTCACGCAGGTTCAGATCGGTGATCGGTTCGTGGCTGTCGTGCCCGACGACCGGCGGTTCCTTCAATTCGCCGAAGAAGACGCGCTGCAGCATGGTAAAGAGGTACCAGGCGCCCAGGACCATGCCGGCCGCGCCCGCGATGGCATACCAGGGAAACTGCTTCTGCACGAGCCACTGCTGCTCGAAGACGCCGAACAGCGACAGTGCTTCGCCGATGAAGCCGTTCAGCCCAGGCAGCCCGACGCTCGACAGGCAGACGAACACCATGAACGCCCCGAGCAACGGCAGCCGCGCTGCCATGCCGCCGAAGTCGCTGATCTTGCGGGTGTGGTAACGCTCGTAAAGCATGCCGACCAACAAGAACATGGCGCCGGTGGATAGGCCGTGGTTAATCATCTGCATCAGGCTGCCGGTCAGTCCGGCGGGGTTCAGCGCGAACATGCCGAGCATGCACAAGCCCAGATGGCTGACGCTGGAATAGGCCACCATCTTCTTGATGTCGTCCTGGGCATAAGAACAAAACGCGCCGTAGATGATGCCGATGCATGCCAGGGTACTGACCAACGGCAAGCCCATCGTCAGGCTGACGTCGGGCGCAAGCGGCACGCAGAGCCGCAGGAAGCCATAGGCTCCGACCTTGAGCAGCACGCCCGCCAGGTCCACGCTGCCCGCCGTCGGCGCTTCGACGTGGGCCAAGGGCAGCCAGGTATGGAACGGCACCAACGGCACCTTGATGGCGAACCCCGCCATCAGCGCCAGGAACACCACCCCCTGCACGCCCAGCCAGTAGTCCCGCTCCGCCGGCACGTAGAGCAGCCGTTCGTGAACGATCTCCACCAGTCGCGGAATCGAGAAGGTCAGCTCGCCGGATTTGGCCCGGCAAGCCAGGACCACGCCGATCACGCCCAGCAACGTGATGACGCTGCCCGTCAAGGTATAAATGAAGAACTTGCCGGCGGCGTGGCGGCGTTCGGGTCCGCCCCAGATGCCGATCAGGAAGAACAGCGGCACCAGCGAAAACTCGAAGAAGACATAAAACAACACGATGTCGAACGACAGGAAAATGCCCATCATGGCCGTCTGCAAAGCCAGGAACCAGGCGTAGAATTCGTTGACGCGCTCGTTGATCTGTCGCCACGACACCAGCACTGACGGCAAGCTCAGCACGGCGGTCAGCACGATCAGCCAGACGTTGAAGCCATCGAGGCCGATGTAGAACTGGATCGCGGCCGAGCCGAAGGGGATGAGGTTCCAGGAAGTGCCATGTGGATTCGGCTGCGGCCGATTCAGCGCGTCGGTGATGGTCCCCGGCGAACCGGGCACGAACACCGGCCGGAAAGTCGGCAGCTGCTCGGCCGTGGTCATCGAGCGCACCGGCTCTTCGACATAGCGCCAGGCCAGCAGAATGGCCAGGAAAAGCACGACGACCGTGACGCCCAGGCTGACGCGCCGCACCAGTTCCTGCCGGTTCGGCCCCAGCAGCGCGACGACGATCGCCCCGGCCAGCGGCAAGAACAGCAGGCTCAGCAGTTCGATCTTCGGTAAGGGGTCGTTCATGTAGCCATCTCAGTTCTTTCCTCTCCCGTTGCGGAACGGGACTCGGCAAAGACAAATTGAGAATTGAAAAATGAAAATTGCAAATTGTCGGCACGGACGCGACATTGGTCTTCAATTTGCAATTTTCATTTTTCAATTCTCAATTTGCAATTTTCCACACACGCCAGCCCCACTTCTGTCAACGGGAGAGAAGCCAAGTACTCACCGAGCCAGCCGCAGCACGAGCGCGCTCAGGAACACCGTCAGCCCCAGGATCATGGCCAGGGCGTAGAACTGCACCAGGCCGTTCTGAATCGGCCGGATCAGCTTCCCCGCCAGCCCCGGCAGCTGGCCCACCAGGTCCACGACGCTATCGACCAGGAAATCCACCACCTGGCAGAAGCTGGCGAATAGCGTCACCGGACCGACGAAGAAGACGTAGTACAGCTCATCGACGTGGAACTTGTTCAGCGACAGCTGATACAACCCCTGCATCGCCCCCGCCAACTTACCGGGCAGCGCCGGACTGCGCACGTACATCAACCACGCCAGCCCCACGCCGCCCAACGCGAAGACCGAACTACCCAGCATCAAGGGCACGTTGAAGCCGTGCGGCGCCGGTTCGATGGATCGAGCGAAGGCGCTGTGCAGCCAGTGGTGTTCCAGCAGATGGCTGAACCAGTGGGTGAATGGCTGTACGATCAGGCCCAGTCCCACCGCGCCGACCGCCAGGATCATCAACGGAATCGTCATCACCGGCGGCGATTCGTGGGCATGGTGCCCCGCTTCCGGCGGTATCTTCACCTCGCCCCAGAACGTCAGGAAATACGCGCGGAAGGTGTAGAAGGCCGTCAGCCCGGCCGTCACCAGCGCCATGATGAACAGCACCATGTAAACGCTTCCGTAAGCATGGTGGCTGGCTTCCAGTGCCGCACCGATGATCTCGTCCTTGCTCCAGAAGCCCGACAACAACGGCACCCCCGCCAGCGCTGCCGCGCCGCACAGGAAGGTCCAGTGCGTCTTCGGCAGCACGGTTCGCAGTCCGCTGAAACGGCGCATGTCGATGACGTTGCCCATCGCGTGCATGACGCTGCCGGCAGACAGGAACAAGAGCGCCTTGAAGAAGGCGTGCGTGAACAGGTGGAAGATGGCTGCCGTCACCGCGACCAGCACCAGGCTGTCGGTGGTGGCGCAACCCAGCGCCAGGAACATGTAACCGATCTGGCTGATCGTGGAATACGCCAGCACGCGCTTCAGATCGTGCTGCGTCAGCGCGATCAAGGCGGCGAGCAGGGCCGTGGCCGCCCCGATGCTCGCCACCGTCAGCAAGACGGCGGGCGGCGCGGCATGGAAAATCGGCATCGACCGAGCGATGAGATAAACGCCGGCCGTCACCATCGTGGCGGCATGGATCAGGGCGCTGACCGGCGTCGGGCCTTCCATTGCGTCGGGCAGCCAGACGTAGAGCGGAATCTGCGCCGACTTGCCGACGGCCCCGCAGAGCAGCAGCAGGGCCACCGTGCCAAAGAATAGCTGCGATTCGGTGTCATCGGGCCGCGTGCTGCTGGCCCAGCGGAACAAGGTGTCGAAACTCAGCGCATCCGCAGGCGAAGCTTGAGTCAGATTACTGGCCAAGCCACCGATCAAGTTATCTGCAACGGGCCGAACGGAGGTGTCGGTATGGGTCGAAAGGTATCCCCCCCAAAGCAGCAGAATGCCGACGATCATGCCGGCATCGCCGAGCCGGGTGACGAGGAATGCCTTGCGCGCCGCCGCAGCCGCCGATGGCTTCTTGAACCAGAAACCGATCAAGAGATAACTGCACAGGCCGACGCCTTCCCAGCCGGCAAACAGCACGATGTAGTTGTCGCCCAGCACCAGCAGGGTCATGGAAAACACGAACAGCGCCATGGCCGCGAAGAACCGCGCGTAGCCGGCTTCGTGCTCGCGTTCGTGGCTCATGTAGCCAACCGAAAAGATCGCGATCAAGCTGCCGACGAACGTGATCGTGATGAGCATGATGGCCGTCAAGCCGTCGGCCCGCAACGTCAAGCCGATATCGAGACTGCCGCTCTGCATCCAGGTGTAGTAGCGTTCCACGAACGGCGCTTCGGCGTGTACGACTTTCGACAGCACCAGGAACGACAGCACGCAAGCCCCAGCCACGGCCAGGATGCACGGCCAATGGCTGTTCTTGCGCAGGAAACGCGGGCCGAGCAGGCCCGTGAGCGCGGCGGCGGCCAACGGCAGCGCGGGAATCAGCCAGAGGATCGAACGTATTTCAAACATGACTGGTTTCTTCCGGTTGTCGGGGTTCCCGGCCGGCGGGGGTCAAACGCGGCAATGGCTCGTCCGGCAGCGACGGCGGCAGAGGTTCCTCGTCGAGGGTGGCGTCCTGCTCCGGCTCGCGCAGTTCCTGCCAGAGACTAATGTCCAGCGAGCCGCTGCTGCGATAGAGCACCAGGATCAAGGCCAGCGCGATGGCTGCTTCGCATGCCGCCACGGTGACGATGAACAGCGTGAACGACTGCCCTTGCAGATTGCCCCGATGCCGGGCGAAGGCCACCAGGTTGACGGCCACGCCTTGCAGCATCATCTCGGCGCAGAGGAACATGATGATGAGGTTGCGGCGCGTCAGGAAGCCGATCAGCCCCAGGGCGAAGAGGATGGCGCCGACGATCAGGTAGTTGGAGAGCATGGTATCTCCGGCACATAGTAGCCCGCCGCTCCGCGGCGGATCGCGGTTCAGCCGCGACTGTCCAGCGTACGGCGGTCCGCTCGTCGAGTCGCGACTAACCTTCTGCTCTATCTGCCGAGCGGTGACGGCAGGTTTCCGGCGCTTCCGCCGCGGCTGCGCCGCGATCCGCCGCGGAGCGGCGGGCTACTTTGCGGTCAGCTGTTTCTGCGGTTCGCAATCGCAATCGCCCCAATCGTCGCCACGAGCAACAGGGTGCCGCCCAGCTCCACGGCGAGCAGGTAATCGGTGAACAGCGACCGGCCCAGGTAAGCCACGTTCTCCGCCGGCAGCGCGGCCTGACCCAGGGAGTCGTACTGCGGCACGCTCGACGGCTTGGTGCCGCTGAACTCGGAAAGCCGCTGGTTCTGTGGCTGCAAATCGCCGAGCGAATGCCGGGCGACATGGACGGCCTGCTGCATCTCGGCGACCGCCTTCTTGAGGAACTGCGCCTTCTCGCCGGTCGATTGGAGCATCACCGTCAGCCAGCCGTCGGCTTCCTGCTTGCTGAAGTTCTGTTTCAGCAGCGCCAGGCGCGGCTCGTGCGTTCCCTGGGGCACCAGCTTGGGCGCTTCCTCGAAGAACTTGCCCCAGTCGAGTGCCCTGACCACCTGGTCGTCGGCAGCAGGCTTTTCGACGGCTTTCACCGCTGGGGCGAGATGGGCGTCCAGCGCGGCGAACACCTCTTCCGAGTCCGGATCGCGGTAGGTCAAGAACAGCACGTACAGCAGCGCGCCGAGCAGGACGAAGCCGGCGGTCGCCGCCAGGAGCGGTTCGCGGGAGCGCAGGTCCGCGTCGGAGCTGCCGCGCTGCTGGGCCAGCATCAAGATAAAGAGAAACGTGACGATAATTGCCCCGGCATAGATGATGGTCGTCGCCGCCATCAGGAACGGGGCCGCTTGCAGCAGGAACAAGCCGCAGGTACTCAGCACGACCAGGGCGAAGGCCAGCGCCGCCCGCGCCGGATTGCGCTGGGTGATGAGCAGCGCTCCGCCGGTAATCGCGATGCCGGAAAAGACGTAGAAAAGGATGACTTCCGGTGACCAGCCGCCGACGCGGATCAGCGTTGTGCCCGCCAGCAGCAGGGCCACGGCGCCCACCGCCCCGCCGTA
>JAGVLI010000630.1 GCA_020054355.1 Planctomycetales bacterium
GCGCAACGCGCTGCTGGATCGCCAGCTGTTCCTCGATACCGGCCATTTCACTGAAGCCCGACTGCTGGCTTACCACGAAGCGCTGCAGCGCTTCCGTCCGAAAGTCATGCTCGCGTATGCCCAGGCGGCGGCGCTGTTTGCCCGCTTCTTGAAATCTCGCGGTCTGACTCCGTATCAGCCCAGCGCCATCGTGACCTCGGCCGAAGTGCTGGAAGCGGCGGATCGCGCCGTCATCGAAGAGGTCTTCGGCTGCCGGGTCTTCAATCGCTACGGCTGCCGGGAGGTGAGCGTCATCGCCAGCGAGTGCGCTCAGCACGATGGCCTGCATGTCATGGCGGAGGGTCTGTACGTCGAGATCGTCAAGGACGGCCAGCCGGCGCGACCTGGAGAGTTGGGTTCGATCGTCGTCACCGATCTGCTGAACTACGCGATGCCCTTGATTCGCTACCGCATCGGCGACCTGGGTGCCTGGGCGGATGGCCCTTGTCCGTGCGGCCGGGGACTGCCGCGCTTGCAGGGCATCGCCGGCCGCGTCACGGATTTCCTCGTCGGCGCGGACGGGCGACTGGTTTCGGGCGCATTCCTGTCACTCTACCTGGTCGGCCAGCGGCCTAGTTTGGGGCAGGTGCAGATCGTGCAGGAGTTCGCCGGCCAGGTCTGCTTCCGCATCAAGCGCGGCCCGCTGTTCCGCGATCCCGACGACCTGGACTTCCTGCAATCGACCACCCGGCGCTTCCTCGGCACGGCCACGGTCATCGACTGGGAATTTGTCGCCGACCTGCCGGCGGAAGCATCGGGCAAGTACATCTTCAGCCGGTCGACGGTGGCGCAGGAGTACTTGGTTCCCGGAACCATCATCCATCAGCCCGAGGAGGAACTGTCATGTCAGCACCGCAACTGATGCTGATCGAGTTCAACGAATTGTGCCCGTCGCTGTTGCAGCGCTTCATGAGCGAGGGAATGCTGCCGAACTTCCAGCGCTGGCACGACAGTTCCACGGTCTGGACCACGGACGCGGAAGAAGAGCCGCCGAACCTGGAACCGTGGATCCAGTGGCCGACGGTGCATTCCGGCATGCCCTACGGCGAACATGGCATCTTTCACCTGGGCGAAGGCCGCCAGCTTCAGCGGAAATGCCTGGCGGAAGTGCTTTCGGATGCCGGCGTGCCGGTGGGCGTCTGCGCCAGCATGAACACCAATTACGGCGAACTCAACGGCTACGTGATGCCCGATCCGTGGGACAAGGAAGGCGTCGCCTGTCCGACCGAGTTGCAGGCGTTCTATCGCTTCGTTTCACGGCAAGTGCAGGAATCGTCCGGCCAGGACCGCTTGCCGGCTGGCGATGCCGTCCGCTTCGCCTGGTTCATGCTCCGCAACGGCTTGACGGCGGGTACCATTGGCACCATCGCCCGGCAACTGTTGCGCGAACGCATCAACCCCGGCATTCGCTGGCAGCGCGCTTGCCTGCTGGATCGCATGCTCTACGACGCCTTCCGCAGTTTGAACCGGCGCTTCCATGTGCGCTTCGCCACCCTCTTCTGCAACAGCACGGCCCACTTCCAGCATTACTACTGGCGCAACCTGGAGCCGCAGCGCTTCGACGTGCCGGTGCCGGCCAGCGATCATCCGTCGCTGGCGGACGCGATTCCGCACGGCTACCGGATGATGGACCTCTTGGTCGGCCGGTTGCTGCGCGATTATCCGGATACCGTCCTGGTGCTCTGCACCGCGCTGAGCCAGCAACCCTGGACCGACACGACGAAATGCACCTTCCGGCCGGAACGGTTCGACGACTTGCTGGAGTTCGCCCGCATCTCGCCGCGGTCGGTGCAGGTCAAGCCGGTGATGGCGGAGGAGTTTTATCTGGAATGCCCGACGGCGGCTTACGCGGGCGTGGTCGAGCAGCGCTTGGCCGAGCTGACCGTCGGCGACGAACCGCTCATGAAGGTGCAGCGCAACGGCTCATCGCTGTTCACTGGCTGCCGGATCACCGACGCCCGCGTGCTGGAACAAACCGTGTCGCGCGGCAGCGACGGCGTCATCCGGCCGTTCCGGGACTTGTTCCACATGGTCCACACCATGCGCAGCGGCCGGCATCATCCCGACGGCGTGCTCTGGGTGCGCAACGGACGTCATCGGCTCATGGAAGAGAAAACCTCGTTGATGAATATCGCTCCCAGCGTCTTGCAATTCTTCGGTGTCCGGCCGCCGGCACACATGAGGGGTGAGTCGCTGGACTGGGGAAATTCTCCCCGTTCGCCAGTGTCCCTGTCTTATGCAGCCGATGTCCGTTGACCGCATTTCCTGCGCTGCCAGCGCGCGGCGCCGGAGCAGTTTTCCAGGTTGCCCAGCCCTGGCAGCTTGACGCGCCAGGGATTCACGTCCGGGCTGAGTCGGCTTGAATTAAAAACAAGACTTGTGCTATGAACGCCACTCGTCGAGGGGGACGCATCAGTCTCCCTGGCCGGGGAACCGGCCTTGTCCTGTCTCGGTAGGATGTGCTAAGCAGCGCCTCGACGTCGCCCAGGCGATCAACGACGGCCGGACCTGCGAGCCGGCCGCTCCTGACGGTTACGACCCGGAAGCATCTTGACGTTCTGGCGGGAAAGGAGGCCACGTGGCTTAACGACAACAGGAGGAGCGGATGCCCAGCGAGCGCGTCCCCCCACGACTGCGACCCAAATTTCGGAATGGTTCGGTCCGTGTCCCCAATCATGGATGGGAAAGGAACAGGAATATGAAGAGGTTGTCGGCATTTATCATCACCGTGTGCGGTCTGTTCGCGGTCGCGGCCAATTCGCAGGCCGGGATCCTCTGGCAGTACGATTTCAGCCCCAGCAGCCCGAAAGTGATCTCGGACAGCGGTAAGAACGAGATTACCCTGAACAACCAGCCGTTGTTCAGCCCCGAAGGCACCTCGAAGGTGGTCGCCACGAACCTGTCGATCAAGACGCCGGTGGACGGCAGCAGCGATTTCTTCACCAACCAGAACTACTCGGTGAAGATGTTCATCAAGGACGTCGCCAGCGGCGAGTTCGCGACGTTGATCTTCTCGGGCGACCTGAACGGCCCCATCACCCCAGGCAGCGCCGTGATCGCGAACACCTTCGACGTGGCCAATCAGACGCAGATCGTCGAGCTGGGCGACAACATCTACACCGTCACGATCAACGAGTACACCTCGCCGCCCCCTCCCGGCGGCACCAGCCCCGGTGCGATCGGCGGTATCGTGACGATCACCCCCAAGGGTGGTGAGGAGCCGCACGACACCCCCGAGCCGTCCACGATGCTGCTGGCCGGCTTCGGTCTGGCGGGTTTCGGCCTGAATGCCTGGCGCAAGCGTCGCCAGCGCTAAGTGAGTAGTGACCGAACGAGAGGCCGCATGAACCCCCCGGCCCATTTCAACCACCAGTTTCAGCCCACGGGCTTCGGCCCGTGGGCTTTATCCCGTTTTCAGCGCATGACGACAGCACCCCGGTTTGACCTGCGACTCCCGGAGCCGACGCTCCCCCGCTTGCCTGGGCGGATCAGCCTGTTCGACGGTCTTCCCGCGACCGCCGACGATGGGCTTGCCGCCTGGAGGCTCCCCGCCCGCTCTCCCTGGCTTGGTTCCAACCCCCGACCTTCCACGGATGGAACGACCCAATGCGACGACTCAACGCCAAACTCTTCTTTTGCCTGGTCTTCGGCAGCGCGCTGCTGGCGGCCTTCACCTTCGCGGTCCACTGGCTGCAAACCGGCCGGATCGCCCAGGCCATGCTGCTGCAGGCGGACCGCGCCGAGCAGCAGGGTCAGAACGATCAGGTCGTCCGTTACCTGAGCCGCTATCTCGAACTCGCGCCGGAGGACCTCGAAGCCCGCGCCCGCCTGGGCGACAAGCTGGCCGACGAGAAGACCGTGCTGTCGCCGCGAGCCCGCACCAAGGCGATCTTCCTGATCGAAAACGTGCTGGCGAAGTCGCCCGAGCGCCGCGACCTCCGGCTGAAGCTGGTGCGCGTCGCCCTGCTGCTCGGCCA
>JAGVLI010000190.1 GCA_020054355.1 Planctomycetales bacterium
CCGCCGTTGCGGATACCGGCCAGCGGCGCCAAGCTCAACGGCTGGGAGTTCCTGCGCGGCAGCGACGATCCCCTGCCGCTGGAGGTCGAAGAGGTCCGCCAGCGGCTGGCGCCACCCTGAGCCATGCCCCGGTCGCGGCTATGCGCTCAAGAAAGGTTGTCATCTGGGTGCAGCTACGGCGCATACAGCCTTCACGTCTTGGCGGCATTTGCAAATATACCTTGACGCTTGTGCTTTGAATTCGCTTCCCCTGCCATGCGGACCACCCAGGTCAATGAGCCGGCTTTTCCGCGCCGGTCTTGCCGGGCGTCTCCGGGGCAGGGCTGCTCGCGGGAGCATGGCTGCCCTGCGTGTCGTGGGCGCCGTGGCTGGCGAACATGGCCCACAGAGGGGTAAAGGGAATGACCGCCACCACGATGCCGACCGCACAGACGATCATCCCGCCGAACCAGAAAGAGCGCATCTTGGTCAGGATGGCGATGGAGCAGAGGATCAGGGCCAGTTCGATAAAGAGATGGCCGCCGTCGAAGTAGTTGGAGCGCTGGTGGGCCTCGTGGCTCAGTTGCTCGTGCGCCATGGCCTGCTTCACCAGCCCTTCCGCTTCTGCTTTCAGCTTCGGCAAATCCGTGCCCTGGTACTTCTTCGCTTGCTGTTGCCACCCGTCCCGTGTTTTCTTGGTGGGTTCCTCGTTCGTGGACTCTTTCGCCAGGCTGCCGAGCAGCGCATCCAGCGCGTTGTATTCGTGCATGCGGATGTTCTTGGCCTGGAAGAAGTTCCACTGGTCGGACGCCTGGGTATGCAGCGTCGTGGCCTGCGCCTGCTTCAAGATGGTGTCGTTGTGCTCCCGATGGCTGAGCAAAGTGACGCTCGCCAACGCAGTCGCCACGATCGTCATGGTCATCGCCACACGCTTGTCAAAGGGGTTGTGCGCCGCGTGCTCGGCGTGCTCGGCATGCTCCAGATGCTCGTGGGTGCCGCCCATGATGTAAATCCTTCCGGTTGTCAGGAGGTGAAGGGCCGGTTCGACGTCGCTCGAGAATGGCTGGCCGGCGGTTACGGATTGGCCCTCGAAGGACCGCCGTTTCCCATCAGTGCGGCGCATTTTAATCCGGCGGGTGCGGCGTGCAAAGGAAATGGTTGTTTTCCGGAGTGAGTTCGAGAAGACCGGGCCTGGGTGCTTGGTTGGCTGAGTTTGTCAGGCTGGCCGCCCTGTTTGTTGGGCAGAGATCGTTCCAGCAAGTTGACAGCGTATCGCCGGGATACTACGCTTCAGTTGACTCGCGATCACTCCTGTCTCGACGGAACCCCATCATGCAGAATCCGACCGTACCGGACCTGGCCTCGGAACCGCTGGGCCGTGGACCCCTGCCGCTGGAAATCGGCCCGCTGGCCATTGTCGGCGGTTGCGGCCATGTGGGGCTGCCCCTGGGCCTGGCCTTCGCCCGCAAGGGCTATCAGGTCGATCTGGTCGATACGTCCCCCGAAAGGGTCGCGCAGGTCAACGCCGGCCAGATGCCGTTCCACGAGGACGACGCCGACGCCCTGCTCGCCGAAACGACCCGCACGGGCCTGATCAAGGCCACCACGGATACCTCCGTCCTGGAAGACGCCTCCGCCCTGATCGTCACCATCGGCACCCCGGTGGATGAATATCTCGATCCTTCGGTCGGCGAGTTCGACCGCTCCATCCAGCAGCTGCTGCAAAAGGTCCGGCCCGGCCAGCTGCTGGTGCTGCGCAGCACGGTCTTTCCCGGCATGACCGACCGCCTGGTCCGGCAGCTGGAGCAGATGGGCCGAAACGACGTGGACCTGGCCTACTGCCCCGAGCGCATCGTGCAGGGCAAGTCATTGCAGGAACTCGAACAACTGCCGCAGCTGGTGGGCGGCACGACGCCGAAGGCCGCCGAGCGGGCCGCGGCCCTCTTCCGGATCGTTTGCCCGAAGATCGTCTTCCTGAAGCCGGTCGAGGCCGAGCTGGCCAAGCTGTTCTGCAACGCCTGGCGCTACATCAACTTCGCCATCTCGAACCAGTTCTTCGTGATGGCCCAGCACTTCGAGGCCGACTTCCACCGCATCCACACCGCCCTGCGCGACGACTATCCGCGCATGGCCTCCTTCGCCCGGCCCGGCTTCGCGGCGGGTCCGTGCCTGCTGAAGGACACGATGCAGCTCGGCTCGTTCAATCACGGCTCCTTCGTGCTCGGCCAGGCCGCCATGATGATTAACGAAGGGCTGCCCTACCTGGTCATCCAGGACATCAAGCGCAACTACCCGCTGAACGAGATGACGGTCGGCATCCTGGGCATGGCCTTCAAGCCGAACTGCGACGACCCGCGCAGCTCCCTGTCGTACAAGCTCCGCAAGGTGCTGCTGCTGGAATGCAAGAAGGTGCTCTGCACCGATCCCTATGTGCAGAATCCGGAATTCACGCCGCTGGAAACCGTGCTGGAGCAGGCCGACCTGCTGGTCGTCGGCACGCCGCACGACTGCTACAAGGGCCTGAAGTACCGCCAGCCGGTGGTGGACGTGACCAACACCATCGGGAAGTAAAGCCGCCGCTTGCGGACCAGGATTCTCGTTCCCAGGCTCCGCCTGGGAACGCACTGGCCGCGAGGCTCCGCCTCGCCCACCCCCGACTTGCCGAACTGCTGGAATCGCGTCAAACCTCGGAGTCGAGGCAGAGCCTCGAAGCAGTGCGTTCCCAGGCCGGAGCCTGGGAACGAGGCAACACCAATAGCTGACAGCTATCAGCTGATAGCTGTCAGCTATTCGCTTTTTCTGACGTGGCGGTCGCCGGTTGGCGTGATATTCTGACTCCGCGCTCAAGGTAAATTCAGGATACCGCAACTCTGCTCGTAGCTTTCATCCAGGTTCAACGGTACGGCTAGGTCATCGGCAAGCCACAACGGCACGGTCGGCAGCGGCCGACCGAGAGCCAGCGGCTGCAGCCAGGTCTCCGCCAGCCACTCATTTTCGCGCTTCGTCAGCCGGCACGCCGACGCATAGAGCGGAGGCGCTGCTGGTTGCAAGCTCGGTTCAGTCTGGCCGAGCAGTTCGAGCAGTTCACCGAAGAGATTTTGGGAACGGTTCGTCACCACATCGACAATCACCACGGAAACGCGCTCCCGCAGCAAGCCGGCGCACTTCGCTACAAAGGCTCGGCGATGCTCGGGGCGGTCCTTGTTGGCGGGACTGACGATTTCCACCGCAGCCACCAGCCGGCAACGGCGCTTTTCATCAAAGACTAACACTTCGTAAACATCCTGGGCTGGCAAATCCGTAACGAAAGCAAGCGTCGGTTGCGGCGGCGCCCAGACCGCCGTGGCCACACCTCCGTTGCTGCCGTTGCCGCCGGCGGCAGCTGGCCCTGCCGGACTTTCATGCTCGAAAGTTGCGACGTCGATCTCGGCACTCGCGCCCGAATGAACGCGCGGTTCGGCGAAGTAACCGCGAGGCAGCTGCTGACGCAGCTGCGCCACGATCATCACGGGCCAGGTGGCGTGAAAACCCTCCCAGTGCCGCAGGTCGTCCAGCGGCGGACGGAAATGGTCGCGCAGCATGGTTCAGGTCTCCTTGCCCCTCATCGTAACAGAACAGTGGTTGTAACGAAATGCAGCGGTTTCCTGGGCAGAACTTCAAGAAGCTAGCTGACAGCTATTAGCTGATAGCTGTCAGCTATTCGCTTTTTCTGCATAGCGGTCCTCCCGTGTACGGTCAGAACGAACCCCGCTCCGTAAAATAACCGTCGATCCCTCACCGACGATCTTCCGCCCCGGAGTTTCGGATGGACTGGCTTGCCGACCTGACGCCGCCCCAGCGCGAGGCCGTGGAACACCTCGACGGCCCGCTCCTCATCCTGGCCGGGCCGGGCAGCGGCAAGACGCGCGTCATCACTTGCCGGGTCGCCCATCTCTTGAAGCAGGGCGTCAAGCCGTACAACATCCTGGCCATCACCTTCACCAACAAGGCGGCCAACGAGATGAGGCAGCGCATCGAGGCGCTGGTCCCCGGCTGCCGGGTCTGGATCAGCACGTTCCATAGCTTTGGGGCCAAGCTGCTCCGCCTCTATGGCGACCGCCTGGAGCTGGACCGCAACTTCACCATCTACGACCAGAACGACCGCACCAAGCTGGTCAAGTCGGCCCTGGAAGCCGCCAACATCGATAATGTCCGCTTCACGCCCGAACGCATCGAAGGCGCCATCAGCCGGGCCAAGAACCAGCTGCTGACGCCGGCGCAGTACGGCAAGGAAGCCGACGACTTCTTCAAGCAGGTCGTGGGCACGGTCTATCCGCTGTACGAGAAGAAGCTGCGGGCCGCCAACGCCCTCGACTTCGACGACCTGCTGCTCTGGCCGGCGTTGGCCCTGAAGCACAACGCCGAGCTGCGCGCCGAGCTGGACGAGCGTTTCCGCTACGTGCTGATCGACGAGTACCAGGACACCAACCACGCGCAGTACGTCATCGCCCGGCAATTGTCGCTGGATTATCAGAACCTGTGCGTCGTGGGCGACGTTGACCAATGTTTGCCCCGCGGCACACTAGTCCGCACGCCCCAGGGCATGCGGCCGATAGAAACATTACGCGACGGGGATACCGTGGTATCGGGCACTGGTTGGGGCGCAACCAACTCCATGGTCATCGATAAAGTGATGACCCGGAAGTTCAAGGGGCGCCTGGTGTCGTTGACCGTGGAGGGAGGTTTGCGTCTTCGCGCCACGCCGAACCACATCTGTTTTGGCCGGCTCCGGCCGAACCCGGCGCTGCATTATGTCTATCTAATGTGGAAGAAAGGGGTCGGCTACCGGCTGGGCATGACGCGCGGAGTTCGGTCGAGCAAACAAGACACGATCCTGTCGGGCTTGCAGGTACGGACCAATCAAGAAGTGGCGGATGCCATCTGGGTGGTCCGCAGTTGTGCTTCGTCGGCGGAGGCAAGATATTACGAACACTACTATTCCGTTCGATACGGCATCCCGACCATGGTCTTCTTCGTCCGCGGCCGTCGGCTGGATATTACCCAGGAATTGATCGACCGAATCTACCTGGACCTGGACACCGAGGCCGCCGCCCAGCGTCTGATGGCCGATCTGCATCTGGACATTCGCTATCCCCATCATCGTGCCGGCGCGATAACGCGCGCGGGCATCGCCAGACGCCATGTCCTGTTTACGATGTTTGGCGACAACCGCCCCCACACCCTCAGACCTTGGCACGAGCACCGCATTCAGCTCGTCACCAGCGATGCCGTGCTCCGCAAAGCCGCCGAGGGCCGTTTTCCGGTTCGGGATGGAGTACGAGGCACCTGGCGGATCGAAACCTCCCGGAAGAACTATGAGGAAGGCATGGCGTTCACCCGGGCCATCTGCGATCTGGACGGGCTGGGCATGATTGCACGAGCCCGCTTGACGTCGGGGAAGGCATTCACGTTTCAGCCGGCCAGTCATCTGCATCCCGGCATGATCGTGCCCGTCTACCGCGATGGCCGTCTCGAAGAACGGCTAATCGAAACGGTGGAGTGGGAGGACTATGAAGGCACGGTCTACGACCTCTCCGTGCCGCACGCGCGCAATTTCATTGCGAACGACGTCGCAGTGCATAACTCGGTGTACGGCTGGCGCGGCGCGAACATCCGCAACCTGCTCGATTTCGAGCGCGACTATCCCGCCGCCCACGTCATCAAGCTGGAACGCAACTACCGCAGCACGCAATCGATCCTGAACGCGGCCGGCACGTTGATTGCCCACAACAAGCAGCGCAAGGCCAAGAAGCTGTATACCGAGAACCCGGTCGGCGAGCCGGTGCGCATCTTGACCTACGAAACCGGCCTCGACGAAGCCGATGGCGTGGCTCGGCGTATCCGCGATGCCGTCGCCGCCGGCAAGCGCCACTATCGCGATTTCGCCCTGTTCCTGCGGATGAATGCCCTCTCGCGGGCGCTGGAAACCGCGTTCCTCAAGCAGCGGATTCCGTTCCAGATCGTGCGCGGCCTGGCCTTCTTCGAGCGCAAGGAAAACCGCGACGTGGTTGCCTACCTCCGGCTGCTGATCAACCCGCGCGACGACCTGTCCTTCCTGCGCGCGGTCAACTAGCCGGCGCGCGGCATCGGCAAGGTGTCGCTGGAACACTTGCAAGGTTACGCGGAACCGCGCGAGCTGAGCTTACTGGCCGCCGCCGAGCAAGTGGCGCACATCCCGGCGATCAAGGGCAAGGCGGCGGTCG
>JAGVLI010000948.1 GCA_020054355.1 Planctomycetales bacterium
GCTGCCGGGCGCGCTGGTCCGGCTGCTGGTGGCCAAGCCCATCACGTTCCGCGAGCGGAGCATCGCGAAATTCGTCGATGCCGACCGCTTGCTCCTGGAACGCGGTCCAAGGAAGGCGACCTTCGCCCGCGTCGATGGCAACTGGAAGCTGACCGAGCCGCTCGAAGCGCCGGCGGATCAGAACGACCTGGACGAGTTCATCAACGCCTTCGCCAAGCTCCGCGCCGACGAGTTGGTGACGGACAAGCCCGAAGACCTGAAACCTTATGGCCTGGAACGGCCGGAAGCCCGCTGGCGCTTTCTCAACGGCGACAAGGAAGTGCTGTCGTTGCTGATCGGCGACCGGGAGAAGACCAAGTCGGGCGAGCCGGGCCGGGTCTACGCCAAGCTGGCGACCGGCGACGTGGTCTTCCTGCTCGACCCGAAGCTCACCGCCCAGGTGCTGGGTGAATTCCGCAACCGCTCGCTGGGCGAAGCAGTCGATGCCGCCCAGGTGGACCGGCTCGACTTCAGCGCTCCGGGCGGCGATCCGCAACGCAAGCCCTTCAGCCTGGAGAAGGTGAACGAAGTCTGGCAAGTGGCAGGCAAGCCCGAGGCCAAGGTGAACCCGGCCAAGGTCAGCGAGACCCTCGCAGCCCTGGCCAACTTGCGGGCCGAGCGCTTCGTGGTGGACAAGGATGCCGACTTCAAGCTCTACGGACTCGAACCGGCCTACCTGACGATCGAGCTGCGGACCCGCACCGGCGTCAAGCGTCAGCTGGCGATCGGCGCGCGGGAAGGGGAGTCCAAACGCCACTACGCCCGCGTGACCGAAGGCAATCGTTCCGACGTGTTCGTCATCTCGGAAGCGGACGCCGGCAGGATCGTGCGTGACCTGGCGGGTTTCACGGAGGCGACGCCGAAGCCGAAGGCGGAATGACGGCGCTCGCGCCGAAATTCCAGGCGGCGCGTGTAAAATTCGCTTGCCTTTGCGGGGGGTCGTGCTAAGAATGAGTATGAGGGTGATGAAAGTCGCCTTCACACTGATGAGATCGAGAAACAAACCGGATTCGAGGCTGAGTGGGCGACAGTTTCGAGTCCAAGTTTCTCGATCTCCTTTTTTTTTTCTCGCCCATCATTTCTTGCCGCCATCCCGGCATCATTCAAACTTGCAGATAGTTTGATGGTTTCTGGTCCGCACCAATGGACCGTGCAGACGTTTTGTCTGCCCATCGCTACACCAACCGTATGAAGCTCAAGCAGCAACCCGAAGACTTCCAGGTGGAAGAACTCGCCGAAGTCGCGCCGGCGCAGCAGGGACCGCACGCCTGCTATCGCCTGGAAAAAAGCGGCTGGTCCACGCCGGACGCGCTGGCCATCGTCCGCCGCCGTTGGCGGATCGAGCTGCGCCGCGTGTCTTCCGGCGGCCTCAAGGATCGCCACGCGCAGACGGTGCAACACTTCACGATCCTGCGGGGGCCGCAGCGCAACCTCAAGCAGCCGGGGATTGCCGTCCGCTATCTCGGACAGCGGGCGGAACCGTTCACCGCCCAGGACATCCGCGCCAATCGCTTTCGGATCACGTTGCGGGCGGTCGCCGACTCCGAGGTGCCCGCCGCGATCCAGGCATTGACGGAGGTCCGCCGCGACGGCGTGCCCAATTACTTCGACGATCAACGCTTCGGCCCGGCGGGCGACGGCCAGTTCATCGCCAAACACTTGGTGTTGGGCCGTTTCGAGGAAGCCCTGCGGCAAGCGCTGACCGCGCCCTACGAGCACGATCGCGCCGGGCAGAAGCGGGAAAAAGCGGTGCTGCGCGCGAACTGGGGCGATTGGGCGAAGTGCCAGGCCAAGTTGCCGCCCGGCCATGCCCGCAACCTGGTCGAATACCTGGCCCAGCATGCCGGCGACTTCCGCGGCGCGGTCGTACAGCTGCGGCCGGAGTTGCGCGGCTTGTATCTCTCCGCCTATCAGAGCCATCTCTGGAACCGGCTGCTGACCTACTGGCTCGAAACGCACTGCCGATCCGATCAACTGCGCAAGGTCCAGCTGCAGCTGGGCAAGGCTCCCTTTCACCACAACCTGGGAGCCGAACGGCAAGCGGAACTGGCGGCGTTGCAGCTGCCGTTGCCGTCCGCCCGGCTAAAGATCGCCGACGACGATTCGGTCCAACCGCTGCTCGCTGCCGTGCTGGCCGAGGAAGAGTTGCAGCTGAGTCAGCTGGAAGTGAAAGGCGTGCGCGAGCTGTTCTTTTCCAAGGGCGAGCGGGCCGCGCTCTGCATGCCGGCCAACTTGACCTGGGACTTCCAGCCCGACGAACGGCACCCCGGCCGCCAGCAAGCCGTGCTGTCGTTCGAGTTGCCGCGCGGCTGTTATGCGACGTTGCTCGTGAAGCGCGTGCAACAGGCCACAGGCGAGCCGGGAGCGTAAGCGACCGGAGTGGAATACGCATCAATCGGCAAGTTCGAGTTGCTTCCGGGCTTCGTTCCAAGGAATACCTGGTTCTTGTCGGCGCTGGCGAACCATTTCCCAGAATGCTTCGGACTTACCCAGTAAGGCTGCGTCCGCATCGCCGTTTTCCGGAACGGCTTGAAGAACAACAAACGGCTTGCCGTCGCGGGTGACGACGATGTCTTCCGTGGCCGCGGTTGCAAGATACCGATCCAGATTGGCGCGCAGCTCTTCGACGCTAATGGTGGTCATACGATGTCCTCGGTCTGGGCATGCGGTGGCTTTTCCCGAACCGCGCGGATGTAAACCGTCTGCGAGTCCGCAGCGACATCGTAGAAGACCCGATAACCACCGATTCGCAACTCCCAGATGGGCGGCTCGCATTCAAAACCAGGCCGCAGGTCGGGCAACGGTTTTCGGTTTCTCGTCACTGCCGTCGGTTGTTGGGTCAACTGGTCGTCGATGACCTGGACGATTCGCCGTCGCTGGAAGACCTCAATGGTCTTCAACTCTTCCAGAGCGCTCGGTACGATCTGGATCGCATAGGGCATGGGCGTCGCTCCTGCTCCCAATTCGGCAACTCAATCATACCGCAATCGACCGAGTCAAACCAAGACAGCAGACTTACTTCTGGAGCAAATCCAGCGAGCGCCGCACTACATCGAACGCCGCCTGCGGCCGCCCCAGCCGCCTGGCGTTCTCCCGCAATCGCGCCAGCTTTTGGGGATCCTCCAGCAGCGCATCGATCTTGTAAGCCAGGGTGCCGATGTTGTTCACCTTGATGGCGGCGCCGTTCTCCAGCAGGAAGTCGTTATTGCGGTATTCCTGGCCAGGCGTCGGGTTGACGATCACCATGCCGGCGCCGCGGGCCAGCACTTCGGAGGTCGTCAGCCCGCCGGGCTTGGACATCACCAGGTCGGCGACGGCCATCAGTTCGTCGATCTGATCGGTGAAGCCGAGCACATGCGCCCGGTGCCGTTCGGGGACCGGCACGGTTTCCAGCTTCGCCTTCAGTTCCTGATTCTTGCCGGCGACGGCCACGACCTCCAAGGGCTTCTGGACTTCCAGCAGTGCCCGGTACAGTTGCTCGATGGGGCCGACGCCGAAGCCGCCGGCCATTTGCAGGACAATGGGGCGGTCGCCGGTCAGACCCTGGTTCCGCAAGCAAGCGGCGCGGTCCTTCTCCTGGGCGAAGACCGGATGGATCGGAATGCCGGTGGCCTGGGTGTCGCTCGCCGGCACGCCCCAATGCTGCAAGTAGAGCGCGCCTTCCTCGGTGGCGGTGAAGTAACGGTCGCAGGGCTGATTCATCCAGAGCCGATGCGTCTCGAAGTCGGTGGTGGCGGTGACTTGCTTGACGTTGAGCTTGCCGTCGCGCCGCAGGGACGCGATGATCTCGGCGGGCAAGAAGTGCGTGTTGATGACCAGGTCCCAGGGTTCTTCCTGGAGCAGCTTCAAGAACGCCTTGAGGTTCAGCTTCTCGACCATCAGCCGGAACTTGTCGCTGGTGTTGCGGCCGGACCGGCTGGGCTGATCGAGCATGTCGTAGAACAGGCCCAGAAAGTGCGGGGCGCGGTTCACCAGGTCGATATAGGTCTTGGCATAGACCCGGCGAAAGGCGGAATTGGTCAGGGTAAGGACGTCGAGGTTCTTGACGACGGCATCGGGCACGACCTGGCGCAAAGCCAACTCGACGGCCTGCGCCGCGCGCATATGACCCGCGCCCACCGAGGCGGACAGCACCAGGATTCGAGGCGGCATGGAGTTCTGGCCCTGGACAAAAGATGCTGAAGCAAGGTAATCCAGGCACTAGAACCACAACCGGCGGCGGAGGAAAGGAAAAAACGCGGAATCGTTTAGCCGCGAGCCGGAGGCGAGCGCTGGCGAACCACTTGGCGAATGGCGGCCGCGCTGTATCAATATCGACAAAGCATCATGGCGCTGACGGGAGATGACGCATGCCATCCAGGACCGATTTGCCCCATCAGGCTATCACCGGCGTCATGCCGCCGTTGCTCGGCGAGGCGACCATCCGCGTGGCCTGGCCTGCCTTGTCGGCCTACCCTGCAGTCGCCGGCCTGGGTCGCTGGCTGATCTGCAGCATCGTCCTCGCGCCGCTCGGCTGGGTGCTAATGCTGCCTTTCTATTTCTTCAAGATCCTGCCCTTCCGGGCCAGGCGCTACGCCCTGACTAACCGCCGGGTGATGATCCAGCGCGGCCTGAAGCCGCAGATGACTCAGGAAGTGGTCCTGGCGGACATCGACGACGTGCGCATTGTTCGCGATGCCAATAGCATCTTCTTCCGCTCCGGCGACCTGGAAATCATCTCGAAGGGCAACGTCAAGCTGCGCCTGCCGGGCGTGCCCGAACCCGACTCCTTCAAGCATGCCATCATCAACGCCTGCATGGCCTGGGTGCCGGGCAAGGCGCAACAGATGCTGCGCTTCGTGCCGGCGAAGGCTTAGAGTAGCCCGCCGCTCCGCGGCGCAGCCGCACTTCTCTGACGAGCGACCGGCTGCACTACATGTCGCGCATCATCGTTTGGTTCGGCAGCAGATGTCATGGATTGAAGCAAGACGCTGCCCGGAACATCACGGGTACCCCGGCCAACTCGTCGCGTCCGCGTCGGATTACTTCAGCGCCGCAAGCTGGCGGTCGAACTCGGCCTCCAGCGCCGCATCGCGGGAGTCGAGCTTGATTTCCACCGAGGCATCGAGTTTCGGCAGGGCGCTTAGAATGCGCTCCACTCGCTTGCTGCCGGGATCTTGATCGTCACGCTTGATCTCAAATCCCTTGAACCCTACCTGACGATGCGGTTTGACTGCAAAGTGATGCGGCCAAGGTAAGGCTGCCAACTTCGGTTCCGATGCCAGAAACTCTTCGCGAACTGCGAAGACGACTGCTCCAGACGGCAGATTGAGGAGCTTAAACAGCGTCTTGCGTCTTTGGGTCTTCGGATAGCCTGCTCCGTATTGCCAGCTGGCACTGCCGGTTTCTTCTACCATTGGGTGGCCGCGCTTCGCCATCAGAGAGTTCAGTTTGTCCCGAATGGTGGCAAAAATGGCGTCGCCGTCCAAGGGTCTGGTTTGGATGAGGTTCATGGATGTCTCTTTCGTGTCTAAACAATAGTAAGGTGGTGCTTGCCAGACCTCCGAGGTTTTCGGACCTCGGAGGTCTGGTTTTTTTGCGCTACATCGGTTCGCCGCGACCCTTGGTCGGGCACCCGTTGTTCGAAAGATGGCGGCGAAATGCACGCCGACACCGTCGTTTGCGGATCACCTTTGACAAGCGGTCGCCGCAAATACGGCACCGGCCATCAGGCCCTCGATCACTCGGATGTGCCATGACTGACCTCCAAGGTTTCCTAACGGATCGGAACCGTTCCGATCCGTTAGGAATAGCATAATGCGTGTGAAACTACTCGGCAAGGTCCATTTCCTGAAAAAACTGGATTCCGATGAGAATCATCGAATTCCGGCATGAGACAGCTTATGATGGAGACTGTTTCGCCAACTGAAGGAAGATCTATGACCCCGACCCAACGCCGCTACAGCAAGGAAGAAATTGCCCGCCGTGGCGATGCCCTCGTCGCGCGCAAGGTCCGCCCTAATCTGACGGCAGCCGACGAGGACAAGTTCGTTGCCATCGACATCGAGACGGGCGAATACGAACTGGACCGGAGCGAGATGAAAGCGGCCGGTCGGCTGCGGAAGCGTCTTCCCGATTCGCAAATCTGGTTGGTCCATGTCACCCTGGGCTATCTCCATCGCTTCGGCGGGCAGGGCTTGCGAGGACAGCCATGATTGTCGGCATGGTCCGCAGGCGCGAACCGGTGGTTCGGCTGGCGCTGCGCGGATTTCGCGGGCGTCAGCAGGAGATCGAAGCGGTAGTCGATACAGGTTACACCGGCTGGCTCACGTTGCCCCCAGCCACGATCGCTGAGCTCAACCTGCGCTGGCAATCCGTCGGCCGCGGCACTCTGGCGGATGGCAGTGTGAGCTATTTCGACGTCTACCAGGGGAAGGTGGCATGGGTCGGGCGCGTTCGTTCCGTTTTTGTGGATGAATTGGATGCTATCCCTCTGGTGGGAATGTCACTGTTGAGAGGTTATGAGTTGAAAATGCAAGTCCGGTTCCGCGGCAAGGTCACGATCGAGCGGCTGCCCCGGTAGGACGGGGAACCTCCAACGACTTGCCGCCGAGCAGCGGGTCACTGTGGGCCGCCGTCACTTTCTGCCCTTCACCAACTCTGCGAATGCCCTGCACAGAATCGGCGCAGCTTCTGGGCCGACGCTGTTGCCCTCGCCGTACTGCGCCTTCGGGCGGCCGTAGCAGAACGGGGCCTTCTCGTCCCACTGGCGCTTCGGCAGGATGTAGCCAATCTCGTCGTTGGCCAGGCCGACAATCATGCGATACGATCCGGCCAGTTGCTTGTAGATGGCCGGTTCGATCGGCGCATCGGGGAAGTCCGCGTTGGGATCGGCGGGGTCTTGCACCTTGTCCAAGACCAGTTCGGGATAGATTTCGCCGGGAATGGCGGCAATGTCGAGTTCGCCGAGGCGCAGCCAGGCGACTTCCGTGCGGATGCACAGTGGCTGCTTGAATTCCTTGGCCGGGGCTGGTTCGGCTTTTGTAGCATCGCCGGTCCAGAGGTAGGCCTGGCGTTGCAATACGCCCAGCTGCCAGCCGAGCACATAGGCCTTGTTTTCCAGGGGCAAATACACATCCTTGCTGCGCGCCTGGATGGGACCGAGGCTCAGGGGTTTCGCCTTTTCCAGCGCCTTTACGGCAGCTTGCCCCACCAGTCGGCCGAAGCGCTCGGTCTTGGCGAAGGTGCCGTCGGCCAGCGGCTTGCCGTCGGCGTCCTGGATCGGCACCTTCAATGAGGTCAACAGCCCGCCGACCGTGCCCGTCAGGTAGACCACCGGGCAGCGCTGCTTTTCTTGCAGTTCCTTCACCGTGTAGCCGACGAAATCGGCGCTGAGCTCGGTGTTCTTGCTGTCGAGCGTTTCGGGATGGCAGTTCCACTGGACGACGAGACCCGCCAGCTGCTGACTCTTGACGCCGGTGAATTCGAGGACGACCAGCTCATCGTGCTTGATGTACGGCTCCCGGCCGTCGTGCAGCAATTCGGGCGCGTTCGCGGTGGCGATGCGGGCCGTCGCGGCCACGGCATTCTGGTCGGCATCCTTCACTGCCTGCACGATCTTGGCTTCGAGTTGCTTCAGGTATTCCGGGTCGAGGCCGCTCTTGAACGGATTCGGTCCCCAGAGGCCGAGCGTGTCCGGTCCTTCGTGATTGTGCGTGCTGGAAACCAGCACATAGCTGAAGCCAGGCAGCGCTGCCCGGACGCGCTCCGCGCTGGCATGGAACAGACCGACCACATCGACGGACACCAGCGCGATTTTCCGCTCGCCGTGCTTGAGGACGACGACACGCGCCTTGAGCGGATCGTGAATCGCGGTGGCCTTGCGGTTCTGGCCGAAGCCCGCCATGTGGACGGGCTTGTCTCCGAGTTGCGGGGTGATGTCCGCTTCGGCGAAACCGACCTGGAGGGGCGTATCGGCGGCAGCCGAACGAGAGAAAAGGAAAACGGTCAAGGAAAGAGTGACGGTGCTGGCCAAAAGCGCGGCGATTCGGCCCATGGGATTCCTCCTTGAAGTGGGAGTGCTAAACCAAGTTCAACACTTGAGGGGTCTGTTTCGTTGGAAAATAAGGACTTACGTCGCCATTCTACACTACACGGCGGGGTTCGGCCTCCAGGTTCGGGGGCA
>JAGVLI010000411.1 GCA_020054355.1 Planctomycetales bacterium
CGCCGGCAGATCGAGCGTGCGGGTCACTGAAGTGACGGGCGTTTGGAAACTGCCGGCGGCGGGCACCCGGGCCGGCACGTTGCCCAGCTGATCCAACGGCAGCTTGAAGACATCCTCCGGACGGAGCGGCACATCTTTCTTTTCCGCCCCCTCGTCCTTGGGGGCCTGCGCCACGGCCAGCGGCCCGTTCGCGCGCTCCTGGCCGGTCGCGGCAGGTACCGCAGCCAGCATTGCCCCCAGCACCAACCAGAGGGCGATCCGGGTTGTCGGGGAGGTGGGTATCGAGCGCACGATCGGCTTCCTTGCCTTTCGGTTTGCGGTCCGCTGTCGAAAGCTTGTCTTAACGGCAACATCGGTGATTCGGTCTGGTCTTCACCAGCGGTTCGCCGCCGCCTGAGGGAATTTTCAATCGCGGTTGGGGCATCCGTCCGCAGAACCGAACTGCTTCGCCAGGGCGCGGGGCGCATTCCCGGCGGAATCCATACAACCGTTCTTGCCGTCTCCGGGAACCGGCTGTCAATCGATGGGCGTTCCCGGCGCGCCGCTTCATTGGGTATATGCCGGAATTGACGGCTCCACGGTCGAGCGGCTACCCTGTCTCTCGTGACGGTGCGGCTGCCAAGACCGTCTGCGCTATCGGCAATGTGGCCCAGAAGCCGCGCAGCGGACACGAGTAAGAAGAAAGCTTGACCTCGGCCAGCGTCGCCGGTCGAAAAGATCGTTCGGGAGGGAACCCGCCATGACCGCCAGTTCCAAGCAATTTGCCGCCCTGGCCGACGATATCAAGGCCTTCCGGGATTATCTCCAGGCCGAGCGCGGCATGGCGGCCAATACCGTGCTCGCCTACGGCCGCGACCTCGACCGCTTCTGTCTGTGGGCGGCCGACGGCGGGTTGCCCGATTACCTCAAGCCGAAGCTGCGCGACCTCAGTAACTATCTCAGCCAGCTGCGCGACGCGGACCTGGCGCCGGCTAGCATCGCGCGCGGCCTAGTCTCGCTGAAAATGTTCTACCGCTTCCTGCGGATGGAGGAGCGCGGCGACCCGCGCGCGGTCGAGTTGCTGAACTCGCCCGCGCTCTGGGCGCGGATTCCGCAGGTGCTCAGTCCGGAAAGCGTGGAAAAACTGCTGGCAGCGCCGCAGCCGACCGACCGCTTTTGCCTCCGCGACCGCGCCATCCTGGAAACGCTCTACGCCACCGGCTGCCGGGCTTCGGAGGTGGTCGGCTTGAAGGTGATGGACCTGCACCTGGACGCGGCCTTCTGCAAATGCCTGGGCAAGGGCAGCAAGCAGCGGGTGGTGCCGCTGGGCAAGCCGGCGCTGGCGGCGCTGCGCGTCTATCTCAACGAGTTTCGGCCGCGGCTAGTGAAGGCCAACCTGGAAGCGCCTTGGGTGTTCGTCAGCCGGGGCGGCCAGGGGCTGACGCGGGAAATGCTCTGGGTGCTGGTGAAGAAGTACGTCCAGCGGACCGCGTTGAACTCGAAAGTCAGCCCGCACACCTTACGGCACAGTTTCGCGACGCATCTGCTCTCCGGCGGCGCGGACCTGCGCAGCGTGCAGGAAATGCTCGGCCATGCCAACATCCGCACCACGCAGCACTACACGCACGTGGACCGCGAACGCTTGCGGGCGATTCACAAGCAGTTTCACCCGCGCGCCTGACTCCGTTGAAAAGTTTAGCCGCGAGAAGGCGAGCGCTGTTTAACAGCGCTCGCCTTCGGCTCGCGGCTAAACGGTTCGAGGTTGACTCTACTGGCTGATCCCGAACGGGCCAAGCGGCACGGCGGCTAACGGGTTCAGGTTCGGGCGGCCAGGCCCGCCGACGTCGCGCTCGCCCCAGACCTTGGCGGCTCGGGCTTCGCGAACCTTGTCGGCCAGGTATTTCGCCACCAATTCCTCGGTGCCCAGTGCCTTCTTGCCCAGCAGTTCGTGGCCGCTGAGCTTGGTCTTTTCCATTTCCACCTTGAAGGTGAGCTTCAGCTTGTTCTTGTCGGCGGCCAGCACCTTATCGTAGATGCTCAAGGCGAACTGCTTGCCCGCCGCGTCCTCGCCTCCAAAGAAGAAGCACATCGGCAGTTCGCGCAGCTTGGCGTTATTGAAGATGGTGGTCGTCGGCAGGCGTACGCCGCCGGTGCCTCCGCCCAGCGTCGGCCGCAAGCTCAAGCACACCAGTCCGGCCAGGTCCTTGGCCTCCGCGTCGGGGTTCAGCACCTTCATGCCCATCGGATTGAAATTCCATTTGTAGCGGCGGTGTTCGCTGGCCATCCAGAGCAGCCCCAGCGCAGCGCCTTCCTCCGCGCCGACGATCATCACGTCGGCGGAATTGCATTCCCGCGCGTTGTTCTTCTGTTCGACGGCGAACTTGGCGGCGGCGATGTCGTTGACCAGCATCGGGTAGTAGCCCGGCGAGAAGTCCTTGAAGCTGATGGATTCTTTCTTGGGGCTGGCCCCCTTGATGTTGGCGGTGTTCGGCCGTACCGCCCAGAACTCCGGCCGCACCGTGGTGCTGTCGCCGTGGCCGCGGAAATCGAAGCTCATCACCGCGAAGCCTCGTTCCTGCAATGCCTGGGCCAGGGTTTCCCAGCCTTCTTGCAGCCGGTTGCCGCCGATCTTGTGCAAGAGAATCACGCACGGCGACTTGGTGCCTTCCACGGAACTGGGGTACCAGGTGCCCTGGATCTCCGCCTTGTCGAAGGTCTCGAAGACGATTTTCGACGGCTTGGGAGGCTCGGCGCGCCCGGCCGTCGGCAGTCCAGCCAGCACGATCCAGGACAGCAGCGGCAGGAGAACAGGTCCGACGCGGAACCGGCGCATGATGCTCCTCCACGGGAAGAGAGGGATGGACGAGGAGACTGAAACGATCATAAATCGTTTCCGGCGAAGGGTCAAGCAACTGCTGAAATCAACACGGGAACGGGGCGTCCGTTGGCGCGGGACGCTACCGCTTGCGGTTTAGCAAGTAAACTTCCCGGCAGC
>JAGVLI010000385.1 GCA_020054355.1 Planctomycetales bacterium
AACGCCGGCAAATCGACGTTGCTCAGCCGCCTGTCCCGCGCTCAGCCGGAGATCGCCGACTACCCTTTCACCACCAAGCACCCCAACCTCGGCATCGTTCACATCGGCAACGAGCGCGCCTTCGCCCTGGCCGATTTACCGGGGCTGATCGAAGGCGCCCACGAAGGCATCGGCCTGGGACACGAGTTCCTGCGGCACGTCGAGCGGACTCGGGTCATCGTGCATCTGGTGGAGCCGTTGCCCACCGACGGCGCGGACCCGTTGCACAACTATCAGGTGATTCGCCGCGAGCTGGAGCTGCACGGCCACGGGCTGGCGGCGAAGCCGGAAGTCGTCTGCGTCAGCAAGTCGGAGCTGACCGGCAGCGAGGAAGCCCGGCAGCGCCTGCAAGAAGCGCTGGGCAAGGAAGTCCTGTCCATCTCGGCCGTGACGGGGCAGGGCCTGTCGCAATTGGTGAGCGCCGTTGTGGCACAACTGGCCCAGGCCGCGCGCGAGGGGCAACCGGCATGAAACCCGATGTCGTCGTCGATGTCGGCAATACCCGCATCAAGTGGGGCCGCTGCGAAGCCAGCTGCGTCGCCGCGATGGCATCCCTGCCGCCGGATGCACCTGAAGCCTGGCAGAGACAGCTCGCGCATTGGAAAGTGCAAGGCCCTCTGGTCTGGGCCGTGAGCGGCGTTCATCCAGCGCGCCGTGCGGCGCTGATCGACTGGTTGCGCGGCCAGAAGCATTCGGTTTGGCAACTGGAGAAGTCCAGTCAGTTGACAACGCTTCGTGTTGCCGTGCCTGAACCAGACAAGGCTGGCATCGATCGCCTGCTGAATGCCGTGGCGGCCCGTTCCCGCGCGGAGCCGCATCCCGATGCCCAGGGCCACTACAAACCCACGATCATCATCGATGCCGGCTCGGCGGTCACGGTGGATTTCCTGGACGAGCCTGGTGATTTCAAGGGAGGAGCGATCTTCCCCGGACTACGCCTGATGGCCCAGGCACTACACGATTACACCGCGCTGCTGCCAACCGTTGCTATTCAGCAGCCTGAACCGGACCCCATCGGGGACTCAACCACGACAGCAATTGCTTCGGGTGTCTACTACGCTGTGGCAGGCGGCATCAACCTCTTGATCCAGCGATACAAGGCTTCTTCCAGGTTCGATTCCCTGGTCTTTCTCACGGGCGGTGATGCTGCCTTGCTGCAACCGGGCATTGCATGGGAAGCGAACTTGTGGCCCGAAATGACCCTGGAAGGCATCCGGCTTGCGGCCGAGGCTCAGCCGTGATCGCTCCCGCTACGTTCGCCGCCTGCCTGACGCCCGACGGCACTGGAGCAATCGCCACGATTGCCGTGCGCGGCCCCACCGCGCTGGAAGTCGTTGAGCAACTCTTTCGGGGAACACGCGACCTCAAGCCGGGTGCGGTTCATTTCGGCAAGTTCGGTGTCGAACTCGCCGATGAAGTCGTGCTGCGCGTCAAGCAGGCCGTTCCGCTGCCCTGGGTGGAACTACACTGTCATGGCGGTCGGGCGGTGGTCGGCATGATCCTGGAGACGCTGCGTCAGCAGGGCATTGTCACCTGCGCCTGGCAGGAGTTTGTCCGACAGACCACCGAACGGCCGCTTCAGGCCGAAGCCGCGCTGCTGCTGGCAACGGCGCCGACCACTCGAACGGCCGCCATCCTGCTCGATCAGTATCAGGGTTCCTGCGAGCGCGCACTTGCCGAACTGAGAACGGCTTTGCACCGCAACGAATTGGAATCCGCCGGCCGCTGGCTCGCCGAACTGGCCGGGCGCGCCGTGCTGGGACGGCACCTCACAACGCCTTGGCGTGTCGTGGTGGCGGGAGCGCCCAATGTCGGCAAGAGCAGCCTGGTCAATGCCCTGGCGGGCTATCGACGCAGCATCGTCTCGCCGCTGCCCGGCACGACCCGCGACCTGGTATCGGTTCAGATCGCACTCGATGGCTGGCCTGTCGAACTGTGCGATACGGCCGGCTTGCGCGCGGAAGCCAGCGCCCTGGAAGGCCAGGGCATTCGTCTGGCGGAGGATGCCGTCGCCGCGGCGGACCTGTGCTTGTGGGTACTGGATGGAGCGGCGACGGTTCCGACAGTTGTGCCACTACCCGATTTATCGTTTCGCGCTGGAACCAAGACCCTGGTCCTCCTCAATAAGATCGATCAGCCGGCAGGCTGGGTCCGCGAATGCGAACCAACGGCCCTGCGCGTTTCCGCCCAGAGCGGCGCGGGCCTGGGCGAACTTTGCGAGGCCATTGCTCGCCGACTGGTGCCGGAGCCGCCGCCGGTGGGTGCGGCCGTGCCCTTTACTCCTGCGCTTTGCGACGGCATTACGGCGGCGTGGGACCTCTGGAGTTCCGAAAAACACGACGAAGCCCGCGGACTCCTCGACCGTATTCTCGAATGGTCCAATGCGCCGTCGTGAACGGCCTGGCGTTCCATGTCTAGCTCCGGAATCCTTGCCAGGGTAGAATCGTCTTATTCTTGACGGGTTCGCGCCCTGACCGTGGAGGAGTTGCCATGCGCTGCCAATCGTTCCTGCGCTTCAGCTGGATTCTCTGCCTTGTCTTGCTGACCAGCGTGGTGCTCGCCGACACGCCGAAGGCCAGCGAGATCGACCGCCTCATCGGCCAACTCGGCAGCAACAGCTTCACCGAACGCGAAGCGGCGATGAAGGAACTGGACGCGCTGGGCGCGCCAGCGCTGCCCGGCCTGAAGCAAGCTGCCAAAAGCCTGGATGCCGAGACCCGACGCCGCGCGGAAGAATTGATCGCCCGGATCGAGAAGCGCCAGGAAAGCAGCCGGTTGCTCACGCCGACCAAAGTCAGCCTGCAACTGAAGGAAGTCCTGCTCGCGGAAGCGGTTCCCCTGCTGGCCAAGCAGAGCGGGCAAGTCGTCGTGCTCGGCGGCGACCTGAACAAGGTCGGCACTCGGAAGATCACGCTCGAACTAAAGGACGTAGCGTTCTGGGAAGCGCTCGACCGATTCTGTCGGGCGGCATCGTTGACGGAAGCCGCCACGGTGGAAGCGCCGTTGCGGGTCAATCCACCGCCGGGCAAGGTCCGCCCGAGGCTTCGTCAGCCGGTGTTGGCGCCAGGCCAGGCCGCCAATCAGATTGTCCTGGTGGATGGCAAGTCCAGCGAGCAGCCGACGCACTTCGCCGGCGCGGCGCGGCTGC
>JAGVLI010000220.1 GCA_020054355.1 Planctomycetales bacterium
CGCGCATGATGCCCACCAGGCGCGGCGGATCGTTGCCCACCAAACCGACCGTCACCTCGTCGCCGCGAACGAATTCCTCCACCAGCACCGGCTGGCGGTGATCGCGGCGGACCGCGGCGACGGCGTCCGGCAACTCTTCCGGACCGCGGACCAGACACTTGGAACGGATGCCCTTGCTGGAACCTTCCCAGGCGGGCTTGACGATGGCCGGATAGCCCAACTCATGGTGGGACGCCAGGTCGGCCAGGTCATTCTCCGAGTAGACCAGATATCCCGCCGGTGTCAATCCGCCTGCCGACTTCACCAGCCGCTTGGCGCAGTCCTTGTCCAGGGTGACGGCCAGTGTCAGGGGATCGGAACCGGTGTAGGGGATGCCCAGCATCTCCAGGACGGCGGGCACCCGCGCTTCGCGGCTGCGGCCGACGCCCTGGCCCTCGGCGAAATTGAACACGAACTCGGGCGGGTCGGCCAGCACGCGCTCCAGCATGCGCCGGCCGTCGCCGAGCAACAGGACTTCATGGCCCAGGCCGCGCAACACCGAAGCGATGGCTTCGATGGTGGCCGGGCTGTCGAACTCTTCCTGAAAATCGTCCGGCAACTCCGCGGCCCGACGCTCATCGGGCCAGCCCGCAGGCAGGAAGGGAGCGTCCACGGAATCGGTTTTCAGGTCGTAGGTAATGCCGATTCTCATTCGGAATACGTTTGGCCGTTGTGCAAAGGAACCAACTCGGCGTCCGCTTCCGGCTGGCCGCCGCAGCTGCCATGACTCTCATGGCGCGGCTCGTGCTCGTGTTCGTCAATCAACCGCAGCCGCCGTCGGGCCATGCGTTCGTTGTTTTCAGGCATGAGCGACGACTTCACCCCGGTCAGCAGCGCGCTGACGCCGCGCGTGGCGGCCGGCTCGATGGTCGTGGGCTTGTCCTCCGCCTGATAGCGCACCAGCATACCCTCGTAGTTGCGCAGGACGACGGCGTCATCCGATGCCGACACGAGATAATTCGGCATCAAGGGAATCTTACCACCTCCGTGCGGGCTGTCGATCACGTAAGTCGGAATGCCCAGGCCGGACATGTGCCCGCGCAGCCCTTCCATGATCTCCAGCCCCTTCCAGACCGAGGTCCGGAAGTGCCCGGCGCCGATGACCGGATCGCAATGAAACAGGTAGTACGGACGAACCTTGATGCGCAGCAAGGCCCGCATCAGTTCCCGCATGGTCTCGAGGGAATCGTTGACGCCCTTGAGCAAGACCGTGTGGTTGTTGACCGGCATCCCCGCCTGGAGCAGCGCCTTGCAGACGCGCGCCGCTTCCGGCGTGATTTCCCGCGGGTGGTTGAAGTGCGTCTGGATCCAGACTTTGTCCGCCGAGGCCAGGAGGTCGATCAGTTCCCGGTCGTAGAGTTTTTGCGGCAGCGTGACCGGCACCCGCGTGCCGATGCGGATCACATCGACATGGGGAATCGCGGCCAGGTTCTCCAGGAAGAACCGCAGCTTGGGCGCCGGCAAGGTCAACGGATCGCCGCCGGAAACGATCACGTCGCGGATCGCCGGATGCGTGCGCACGTATTCGATCATGCGCTCATCGTTGCGGCTGATGGCGTCCCAGCCGCCGCGCACCATGGTCGCCCGCTTGCGCGTGCAGAACCGGCAGTACATGGTGCAAACATGGGTGGTGACCAGCAGCGCCCGATCGGGATACCGATGGGTCAGCCCCGGCACGGGCGCATCCTGATCCTCCTCGAGCGGGTCTTCCAATTCGTAGCCCGACTGGTTCCGCATTTCCAGCGGCGAGGTGACCGATTGCAGACGGATAGGATCGCTGGGGTCGTCCGGGTTGATGAGCGAAAAGTAGTACGGCGGGATGGCCAGCTTGTACTGACCTTCCAGCTCACCGATCGCTTCGAGTTCTTCCGGTGTGAATGCGAGCAGGGTTCGAAGCTGTCGGACCGAGCGGATGGCGTTTTGGGATTGCCAGCGCCAATCGTTCCACTGGGTTTCGGGAACGTCGCGCCAGAGCGGGTGGCGCCGAGGCTTACCGGGAGGCTCTTCTTCCTCGAAGTCGGCAGTCGTCCTGGGGACGGATCGAGGAGCGAGCCCGGTGCGCTCGTCAGGTTCGTTCATACAGACAAAAGCCTCCAATAGGAAAAAGATGCCCGGTGCCTGATGCGAGTCGCTCGGAAAGTCGCGCTGGGTCCTCGCGCTCTCGCAGCCACGGCACTCCCGTTAAGTTTCGTATGCTAACTTCATGCCGATAAAATACAAGAGCTACCGCAGCCGATTCAGACGATTTACGTCGTTTTTTTCACCCACCTGCCTCAGAAGTGCCAGTTCACCCGTCCTCCCACCGCTTCTCGGACCGCCGCGCGGCGTTTCAGCGCGGTCGAGAGCGATTCGCAGCTGAAAAAAACGCATCAACGATTATCGATATGTTCGCCAGTTGCGGAACGCGGCGCCTCGGTTTACACTGACCGCCATGAACGACTCCACTCCGTCCGCTCCGCGTCTGGTTCGCGCCCTCGGCCCGTGGATGGCGGTCGCCATCGTGGTCGGCACCATCATCGGCTCCGGCGTCTTCAAGAAGCCGCAGCAAGTCGCGGAGATGGCGCCCTACTTCGGTCTGGCCGCCCTGGCCTGGATCCTCGGCGGCGTGCTCGCCCTGCTCGGTTCGCTCGCGCTCGCGGAAGTCGCGGTGCTCTATCCGCACGCCGGCGGGAACTACGTCTATCTGCGCGAAGCCTACGGAAGACTGGCCGCGTTTCTCTGGGGCTGGGTCGAGTTCTGGATGATTCGCGGTGCTTCCATCGCGGCCCTGGCTACCGTTTTCAGCGAAGCGCTCCACGATGTGCTGGGCAACGCCCGCTTCCGCGAAACGCTCGGCCTGAGTCCGACCCGGCACGTCCTGAACCACTGGGAGCAGCGCGGCCTGACAGTGGCCGTCATCCTCACCCTGGCGCTCGTCAATGTTCGTGGTGTCCGGTGGGGCGGGGTGTTACAACTTTTCATCACGCTGGTCAAGATCGGTTCGTTGCTGGCGATCGCGGTCTTGCCGTTCGCCGCCGGCTGGTTCGTCCCCAGTTCCGCCGATGGCCCCGGACCGAGCGCGGCGAACCTGGCTCCGTGGTGGCCGGCTTCTTGGCAGATGTCCACGCTCACTGGCTTCGGCACCGCCTTGCTGGGCGTCATGTGGGCCTATCACGGCTGGATGAACATCGCGCCGGTGGCCGGCGAAGTACGCAATCCGGATCGCAACCTGCCGCTGGCGTTCCTGGCCGGCACCGGGATTGTCATTTTCCTTTATCTAGGGGCGAACCTGGCCTATTCCCTGGTGCTGCCGGCGGGGGAGATGGCGCAATGCAAGGATACTCCAGTCGCCACGGTCTTCAGCGAACGTCTCCTAGGACCGATCGGCGCTGCCTTGGCTTCGGGCGCCGTCATGTGCTCCGCGTTCGGCGCCCTGAACGGCAACTTGCTGGTCGGCCCGCGCGTGCTGTACGCGATGGGCGACGATCGGCTGGCCCCGCGCAGACTCGCCGCCATCCATCCGCGCTTTCACACGCCGGCCGTGGCGATCATCGTCCTGGCGGTGTGGGCCGCGTTGCTGGTCCTGGCGGCCGGGTTCCATGCCGATCCGAACCGTGCCGACAGCCAATCGGTCTTCGATATCTTGACTGGTTTCGCCATGTTCGGCGCCACCACGTTCGAGACACTCGCCGTGGCGACCATCTTCGTCTTTCGCCGGACGCAGCCGGAAGCCGAGCGTCCCTATCGCTGCCGGGCCTATCCGTGGGTGCCAGCCGTCTACGTCGCCATCCTGGCCTTGGTGGTCGTGAATCAGTTCTGGAGCCAACCCACCGAAGCGCTCTTCGGTCTGGCATTTATCGGCCTGGGAGCGCTGGTTTATTTTGCAGTTTTTCGTGGACCGGCGGAGTCGCAGGCCGCGACCGAGGCTACCGAAGCAGAGCCGACCGCAGACGTTCCTTAGTGGGAGCGCCGCTACCGTTCCATCTCCGCATCCAACTGGGCGCATTTTGGGTTGGCGACGAAAAAGCCACCGGGGAGACCGCATCCTAGTGATGCGGTCTCCCCGGTGGTCGATGAACTTCACGGGCGGCGTTCGGCGTCAGTTGCCGAACAGGAACGTCTTGGCCTTCTGATACCAAGGCTTGGCGGTCGAACGGACGACTGGCTGCTCGACCGATTTGGCCGACACGGGGGCTACCGAGGCTTCGGGCGAAGCCAGCGGCCCGCCTTCGGGCATGGTCTCCACCGGGCCGAACATCGGGATGCGCTGCTGAACCACCGGCACGTAAACCGGGACAACCATCGGTTGGGCCATCGCGCCGACTGGCATCACGGGCGAGCCGGGCATCATCTGGCCCATCGGCATCTGGCCCATCGGCATCTGGCCCATCGGCATCTGGCCCATCGGCATCTGTGGCATGGGTTGTTGATAATAGACCGGGGCGACCGGCTGACCGGGGGAATTGGGGTAGACGTACTGGGCATGGCTGGGGCTGGCGGCCCAACCCAGAGTCAGCGCAGCCAGCGCTGGGAGGTACAGGCGTTTCATGATCGGCACTTCCTTGTGCTTGGGGATCGTGGCATGGCGGCGCCCTCCCGGCTCAAAGCGGCCGGGTGGCGGGTTGCAGTCACTACCTTCACGGCAGACCGCTGGTGGTTCCTGGTAGATTTAGTTCGGTCAGGGCAGGCGGGAACTTCGGGGAGGTTGGCGCCTCGGCTGGGGCAACTTGAACTTGCGATTGGTTCAATCCGCAGAGCCCGCACCGCCGGCAGAGTTTGCCAGTCGACGTGGGAATCTGGGTAAGGCGAGCGGCAAGAAGCAATGTACCCACGTTAGCCCGACGCGCCAGCGAGGGAAAGGCTGCCACTCTCCCTCGCTGGCGCGTCGGGCTAACGTGGTTCGC